>JANOWA010000060.1:0-9021 GCA_031417675.1 Methylotenera sp. | reverse complement strand
AGATGCAAGCGGAAGGCTTTTCTGCCGCGCCGCATATTTCTTGCATTTCATCCAGTAAAGAAGAAATTCGCGAGTTGCTAACAGCCTATAAAGCGCATGGCATTAAGCGTTTAGTCACCTTGCGTGGCGACGTGCCTTCTGGCGAAGTGAGCGCGGGTGATTTTAAATACGCGAACGAGTTGGTGAAATTTATTCGCCAAGAAACGGGTGACTGGTTTCATTTGGAAGTAGCGGCCTACCCAGAGTTTCACCCAGAAGCGATTTCTGCGGCCAAAGATATGGCCAATTTTAAACGCAAAATTGAAGCAGGCGCCAATTCAGCCATTACGCAGTATTTTTATAATGCCGATGCCTATTTTAGATTTGTAGAAAGCTGCCGCAAAGACGGCATTAACGTGCCGATTGTGCCAGGGATTATGCCGATTTATAATTTTACGCAATTGGCGCGCTTTTCGGGTATTTGTGGCGCGGAAATTCCACGTTGGTTGCGCTTGCGTTTAGAAGCGTATGCCGATGATATGCCTTCGCTACGCGCGCTGGGCACAGATGTAGTGAGTGAGCTGTGCGAGCGTTTATTGGCTTGGGGCGCACCTAGTTTGCATTTTTATACGCTTAATCAAGCAGGTGTTATTTCCAATATTATTAACAATATTGGCTTGCAAAACGTTACTAAAAATTGATGCGTAAGAGCGATTTTTAAATCGCGAATGTTGAGTTGATTGAAGATATTCGCGCAATGAATTGCACGACCACAAGGGTTAATGCAGCGTAAGCCCCCGTGGGTTAAATAGTGCGTCTTCCACAAACAGGTAATCTTTCTCGCGGCCAGCATTCCACAGGGCAATCATGGTAATCCAGCGCATTTCTTCAATTTTAATTTTCTCTTGTTTTAGCGCCATTGCGCGGTCAACAATTAAATCGCGTTCAACATCGTTAATCACGTTGGCTTGCTGCAAAAATATCAAAAAGCTAATACTTTCTAGGCTAATTTTTTTATATTCAGTATCGCTAAATATGCGCATGCTGGTGTGCTGATGTGCATAGACGGTAGGCGGCTTGATAAGCCTAGCTTTCATCACGTGCAACCAATCAACGGCGCCAACAATATCTGATTGCTCAAAGCCCGCGGCGGATAGTTCTTGCGTCATAATATCGTTGTCGGGCAATGCATGATGCGCGATGTAATTTTCAAACATGAATACTAAAACTTCAAACATGTTTTCTCCTCAAATAAAAAATCTTGGTTACCATCAAACTGTTTTTATAAATTATATTAAACTAAACGTTGATAATGACCACCTACTAGGCTTTTTATTTTATTTTCTAGCTCTAATAACATTAGCATGGACGAAAGTGCCTCTGTCGTCAAGCGAGTGGTGGTGCGAAGTTGCTCAAAACTAATGGTGTCAAAACCCATCAAATCAAGCACTGTATTGGCTTGTGGCGAATTTGGTGCTAAATCAGCCAATAGCCCACTTGGGCTAATGCTTGGCAAGCTTTTTACTATGTTTGCCCAGTTAATTTCTTCTAAAATGTCTTGCACGCTTTCAACTAATTTTGCGCCTTGCTTAATGAGTTGATGGCAACCTTTGGTGACGGGCGAGTGAATGGAGCCTGGAATGGCGAATACTTCACGCCCTTGCTCGGCCGCCAGCCGCGCCGTTATCAGCGAACCACTATCAATATTGGCCTCTACCACCAGGCAACCTAAGCTTAAGCCGCTAATTAAGCGATTACGACGCGGAAAATTTTGCGCTTTTGATGGCGTACCAAGCGGAAACTCGGAAAGTATCAAACCGCGTTCGGCGATTTTATGCGCTAAATCGCGGTGACGGGCGGGGTAAACAATATCTAGCCCTGTGCCGACCACGGCAATGGTTGCACCATTAGCCTTAAGCGCGCCGCGGTGCGCTGCGCCATCAATGCCTAGCGCCATACCGCTGGCAACACACAAGCCTTGTTCGCATAGGTTTTTTGCAAAGTCTTCCGCGTTTTTTTCACCTTGCGGCGTAGCGCTGCGACTGCCTACCATGGCAATAGTTGGATGATTGAGCCAATTTAAGTTGCCGATGGCGTACAGCAAGGCGGGTGGGTTGCTAATTTCTAACAGTTTTTGCGGATAAGTGCTATCGGCCAAGGTCACCAGATGCACGTTATCTTTTTCAAGCCATTTTAGCGTTGGCGCAATGGCATCAACATCAACACCCTTGCTGATTTTTAGCGCGATATCGTCGTTGACAATCTCGCGCAATTGGCCTAACTTGGCGCTAAAAATGCCCTCGGGTGAGCCAAATTTTGCGAGTAGCTGACAAAATGTCGCATTGCCTAAGCCTGGTATTTGGTTAAGCGATAACCATTGATTTAAATCAGTTGGCGATAACTCTGGTTGTTGATCACCAACAGCGGGCATTATTATGGTGTTTGCACAGCGTCAAGCGTATAAATCGCATCGCTAGCGCTCATAATTAATCCGTACGAAATGCGATCAAACGTTCTAAAAATCATCAGTAAGCCAACACGTTCGTCAGGCAATTTTAATTGGCCAGGTTCTAATTGCACTTGCGTTTGAAGTGGCTCTTTTTTCAAGTTAACGACTTTTTTGCCATCAGGCCCCGTATATACATCCAAATTAAGCTCTTTTAATTTTTTATCTTCAGGCACTACTTTGGTTGAATCGGCAGATTTGTATTCAGGGTCTTTAATAATGCGGCCATAACGATTAATCGCCAGTACATGGCCTTCTTCTAAACCATCTTTTTTACCACGGTTAATAGACACCACCGTGTTAGGCCCAGACTCGGCTACGCCGCCATAAATACGCATAATGCGGCCTTTTACTTGTGTTTCTGGCGCGTGTGGCACAAAGCTGCTTTTAAATTCATCGGCCGAAACCACTAAGCGATCTTTGGTGAAAATCTCTTCTTTAGCACGCACAATATCACCCGTCGCTGGTGCGCCAAAGCGAGCAATATTCACATCGCCCAAATAAATCGCTTCTGTACCTAATACTTCTTTAGTGTCTGGGTCGGTTAATTGCTCGCCTGGGCGATATACGTTCCAATGCGCATTGCTACCCTCTTTAATATTATTGACGTAAACGCGGGTGCCAGGGCTTAAAACCAAGCGATTTTCTTGGGCAGAAACAATACGCGGCGCGCTATCTAGCTGCCCGTTTTCAATTAATAATGGCTGGCTTAAAAAAGGCCCAATGACACTCGGTGCAATGGTTTGAATCGCTTCTTTTGCGAGCGGCTCTTCAACCGCACCAGGTTGCAGCGTGACGGTTTCGTGCATCAAGCGTAATTGCGGCGTGCCGCTGCTATTATCCAGCGCAACCACATCGCCAGGGTAAATGCGGTGTGGATTTTTAATCTCGGCACGGTTCATTTTCCAAACTTTTGGCCATTGCCACGGATCTTTTAAAAACTTGGCCGAAATGCCCCACAGCGTATCGCCTTTTACCACTACATAGCGATCAGGATGATTTTTTTGTAGCGCAATTTCATCAGCAAAACTGTTTAAGCTTAAGCAACTCAGCACTAGCAGCGTTATAATACGTTTTTTCATTGCATGACCTCGGTCAAAAAATAGCGGAAAATCGACAGAATGCATCCGCGAAATAGCATTAAATTTATCACGTAATCCATTCAACAATCAAGCTTTTTTGCTAAAACTGAACTAATTACTAGTTTGATTGTTGATATAAGACAACACTTTAACCAATATCGAAACTGGCACGACAGAAATGACACAGCTGGCAATACTTAATTATCCCGACCCGCGTTTGCACACGGTGGCGAAACCTGTCAAAACGGTTAACGCAGAAATTCAGCGTTTAATCGCCGATATGGCAGAAACCATGTATGCCGCTCCAGGCATCGGATTGGCGGCCACGCAGGTCGATCAACATATTCAATTAATTTTGGTTGATACCAGCAAAGAGCAGAATGATTTGCAGGTATTTATTAACCCAAAAATTACCGCAAAAAATGGTCTACAAGACTACGAAGAAGGCTGCTTATCGGTGCCAGGCGTGTATGAAACCGTGACGCGCGCCGAAACAATCACCGTGGAAGCGCTTGATTTACAAGGTAAAAAATTCAAATTAAACGCGACTGGATTGTTAAGCGTGTGTATTCAGCACGAAATGGATCATCTTTTAGGTAAAGTGTTTGTAGAATATTTATCGCCACTCAAACGTAATCGCATTAAAAGTAAAATGCTTAAACATAATCGCGAAATTAGCAGAAACAGTTATTAGTATGAGGATTATTTTTGCGGGAACGCCACAATTCGCCGTCCCCGCGCTGGCTGCGTTAATTCAAGCTGGGCATCATATTGTACTCGTGCTGACTCAGCCCGATCGCCCTGCTGGGCGCGGTATGCAGCTTAAAGCCAGCCCTGTCAAGCAACTGGCTTTGCAGCATAATTTAACTGTTTTTCAGCCAGAATCACTTAAACCAGCTGATGTACAAGCGCAAATCGCCGCCGTTAATGCCGATGTGATGATTGTTGCCGCTTACGGCTTGATTATTCCGACCGTTGTTTTGAACAGCTTCGCAAAAGGTTGCTTCAACATTCACGCCAGCTTGCTGCCGCGTTGGCGTGGCGCAGCGCCGATTCATCGCGCCTTGTTAGCGGGCGATGCAGAAACTGGCGTGACGATTATGGAAGTGGTGCCAGCCTTAGATGCTGGCAATATGATTAGCAAAGGCGTGGTCAAAATCACCGATGCCGATACCACGCAAACTTTGCACGATGCTTTAAGCAAAATAGGTGCAGATTTGATGGTAAAAGCCATGCGTGATTTGGCTGCGAATGGCGCACTTGCTAGTGTTAAGCAAGATGAAAGTTTGGTAACTTATGCGCACAAACTAGATAAATCTGAATCAAAAATTGATTGGCAAGAAAGCGTAGTCGAGATTTCGCGTCAAGTGCGAGCGTTTAATCCTTTCCCCGTTGCCACGGCGCAGTTTCGCGGTGAGACTTGCCGCATTTGGCTTGCACGGGCTTTAAACATAAAAACACATCAAAAAAGTGGTGAAATAATCGGTTTGGGAGCCAATATCCATGCGGCTGCTGGCGATGGTATTTTAGAGATTTGTGAGCTGCAAATGCCAGGCGGTAAACGTCAAACCGCGCAGCAATTTGTACAAGGCCAACACGTAAAAGTTGGTGAGTTTTTTAGTTAGTGCTTGAATTTTAAAGCGTTAAGCCGCATGTTATTCAAACTTGCTTATTCACTTTTAGGAGACTGATATGTTCGGAAACTGGATTAAAACCTTTGTGCTCATGGCGGGCATTACCGCCTTATTTGGTGCAGTAGGTGGCGCTTTGGGCGGTAGTGGCGGCATGCTGATGGCGCTGTTATTAGCAGCAGGCATGAACTTTTATGCCTATTGGTTCAGTGATAAGGCCGTACTCAAAATGTACAATGCGCAAGAGGTCACGCCTGACAATACAGCGTTTCGCAGTTACTACAATATGGTGAAAGAGCTGGCACAAAACGCCGAGCTGCCAATGCCAAAAGTGTATGTAATTAATGAAAATCAACCCAACGCCTTTGCCACTGGTCGTAATCCTGAATACGCGGCGGTGGCTGCCACTACGGGCATTATGCAAGCCTTGACTGAGCGCGAGCTGCGCGGCGTGATGGCGCATGAACTAGCGCATGTAAAGCATCGTGATACCTTAATATCCACTATTTCTGCCACCATGGCGGGCGCCATTGGCTCTATTGCGCAATTTGGCATGTTCTTTGGCGGCGGTCGTGGTGATGGCGAGCGCCCGAATATGGTCATCAGCATGCTGATGATGTTTTTAGCACCCATGGCGGCAGGGTTGATACAAATGGCCATTTCGCGCAGCCGCGAGTACGAGGCCGATAGAATGGGCGCACAAATTAGCAAAGATCCAAAATCGCTGGCCGATGCGCTGACTAAAATTAGTAATTACGCGCACCAAATCCCTAATCAAACCGCCGAGGCGCACCCAGAGACTGGGCAGATGATGATTATTAACCCACTTTCTGGTGTTTCGTTTGATAGTTTGTTTAGTACACACCCGAAGACGGAGGAGAGAGTGGCGAGATTGATGGCGATGGCGAATCAGTTTTAGAGTGCGTTTTAATGCGCATTTTTGAATTGCCCGCGCTTTATCGCGGGCATCCATTATTAACTTCTGAAGAAGACCTTGATGAAGCACGAGAAATACGCCGTGACTTGGCGAATCATTCCCGTAGCCTCCGTGATTGATCAGGTGATTGCTGAAATTATTTTCTGAGAGGCTTCCCAAATAGATCAGTATACTTAATATACTGATTAAATATTGCTTGGGAAACCGAAGTTTGGATTGCTGGTGCAGCAACTCATATGATTCATTTCAATGGCGTCAAGTTTTTAGGTTCTTTCCAGATAGTAACTAAAAAGCCCGCTTGCGCGGGCTTTTTTACAGATCAAACTGTATTACTCGTCCGCTTCTTCTGTTTTTACTTCTCTCGCAGGTGCATCTATCAAAGCTTTCATGCTTAAGCGCACTTTGCCTTTGTCGTCAATTTCTACTACTTTTACTTTTACAATGTCGCCTTCTTTTACAAAGTCACTCACCGCGTTTACGCGTTGGTGGGCAATTTGTGAGATGTGTACCAAGCCATCTTTACCTGGCAACAAGCTTACTACCGCGCCAAAGTCTAAGATTTTTACCACTGGGCCTTCGTAAATTTGACCTACCTCTACATCGGCGGTAATGGCTAAAATGCGGCGTTTGGCATCATCGCCTTGCTCGCTTGAGGTACAGGCAATTTTAATGGTACCGTCTTCGCCAATATCAATGCTAGTGCCTGTTTCTTTGGTTAGGGCTTGAATCACAGCGCCGCCTTTGCCAATCACATCGCGAATTTTGTCTGGGTTAATTTTCATCACAATAATGCGTGGAGCAAATTCTGACATTTCCACATTGGCGTTTGCCATGGCATCTTTCATGATGCCCAAAATGTGCGTGCGGCCTTCTTTGGCTTGTGCCAAGGCTACTTGCATAATTTGTGCGGTGATGCCGGTAATTTTAATGTCCATTTGTAGCGCGGTAATGCCGTTGGTGGTGCCTGCCACTTTAAAATCCATATCGCCTAAGTGATCTTCATCGCCCAAAATATCGGTTAGCACCGCAACGCGATTGCCTTCTTTAATCAAGCCCATGGCAATGCCCGCTACGTGCGCTTTCATCGGTACGCCCGCGTCGATTAATGCCAAGCAGCCGCCACAAACAGAGGCCATTGAGCTTGAACCATTTGATTCGGTAATTTCAGATACCACGCGCATGGTGTAATCAAACTCTTCTTTGGTTGGCAGCGCAGCGATTAATGCGCGTTTTGCTAAACGGCCATGGCCGATTTCGCGGCGTTTTGGCGTACCAACACGGCCCGTTTCGCCAGTGGCGTACGGCGGCATGTTGTAATGCAACATAAAGCGGTCTTTAAACTCGCCTTGCAACGCGTCAATAACTTGCTCGTCGCGGCCTGTTCCAAGCGTAGCAACCACTAATGCCTGAGTCTCACCGCGCGTGAATAACGCAGAGCCATGCGTGCGTGGCAATACACCAGTGCGGATAGTAATTGGGCGCACAGTACGTGTATCGCGGCCATCAATACGTGGCTCGCCATTTAAAATTTGGCTACGTACCGTTTTGGCTTCTAGGTTAAAAAACTCGCCTTTAATTTTGTTGGCTTCTTCTGTTGACGTGCCTTCGGTAATTAACTCAGCCATGACGCGGTTTTTAATTTCGTCTAATTTAGTACTACGCGCGCCTTTGGCTTTAATTTGAAACGCCGCATACACATCTTTTTCGGCAATTTTGGCTACTTTTGCAATTAACGCTGTATCTGGCTCTGGCGCAACCCAATCCCATGCATCTTTACCTGCTTCTGCCACCATTTCGTTAATCATAGCAATCACGGCTTGCATTTGCTCGTGGCCAAATACCACTGCGCCTAGCATAATTTCTTCAGATAATTCTTTGGCTTCACTTTCCACCATCATCACGGCAGTTTCTGTCGCGGCAACCACTAAATCCATTTGACTCGTTTCAAGCTCTGTTTTGCTTGGGTTAAGTACATATTCGCCATCAATATAGCCCACGCGCGCTGCGCCTAGCGGGCCAAAAAATGGGATGCCAGACAACGACATGGCGGCTGATGCGCCGATGATTGCTGGAATATCTGAATCAATTTCTGGGTCACTCGACATCACAGTCGCTACCACTTGCACTTCATTGTAAAACGCCTCTGGAAACAGCGGGCGCAATGGGCGATCGATTAAGCGAGATGTTAATGTTTCTTTTTCGCTTGGACGGCCTTCACGCTTGAAAAAGCCACCTGGGATCTTGCCAGCGGCGTAAGTTCTTTCCATGTAATCTACCGTTAATGGGAAGAAATCTTGACCTTCTTTTACTTCACTTTTACTGGTAACTGCCACTAAAACTACAGTATCGCCATAGCTAACTAAAACCGCTGAATCTGCTTGGCGCGAAATTTCACCTGTTTCTAAGGTGAGCGTATTGGCGCCAAATTGAATACTTTTTTTTGTAATATTAAACATTAGGTTTCCTTTATTTACTTTTCATTTCAATAGCTTACTATTCACTACCCAATAATAAGCAACTCTATAATTACTTCTTGATTAACAACATTGATGATAATTTTTTAAAGCAAAAAGCCGACGCATATCATCATGCAATCGGCTTTACTTTCATTATAAAGTTTGCACTTTATAACAATTATTTACGTAAGCTTAAGCGACCAATCAATGTTTGATAGCGCGACACATCTTCGCTCTTTAAATAATCTAATAAACGACGACGCTGACTAACCATTGCCAACAAACCACGGCGTGAGTGGTTATCTTTTTTATTGGCTTTAAAATGCTCGGTTAGGTAATTTATGCGGTTGGTTAACAAGGCCACTTGTACTTCTGGGCTGCCCGTGTCACCTGGTTTTGTTTGATATTCTGCGACCACTTTTGCGGTATC
>JANOWA010000059.1:0-5266 GCA_031417675.1 Methylotenera sp. | reverse complement strand
CAGCGCTGGCATCGCTAATGGTGTGAATAGGCTCCGTTATAATTAATTGATTTTTTTCATCCTCTAAAGCAATTTTAAAATAAGCCAATTGACTACAAATCATTTGCCTTACAATGGCATCATGTTCGCCAATACCACCGGTAAAAACTAAGCTATCGATGCCATTTAATGCAGCAATCATTGCACCAATTTGCTTAGCAACTGCAGTGCAAAACATCTCAATAGCCAATTGCGCATTGGGGTTTGTCGCGGCCGCTTTATGCAAAATGCGCATATCGCTACTTAGACCAGAAACCCCCAAAAGACCCGATTGATGATTTACTAATGCCTCTAGCGCATTGCAATCATATTTTTTTTCACGCATTAAATAGATTAAAACACCTGGGTCAATATCGCCGCAACGGGTGCCCATCATTACGCCGCCACTGGGCGTAAAGCTCATGCTGGTATCGATCGATTTGCCTTCTTTAACAGCAGTTATGCTGCAACCATTGCCTAAATGCGCAATGATTAACCGTTTTGGCGCGCGTAAATGTGCTGCATTATGCAATTGCGCCACAATTGATTCACAAGACAAACCATGAAAGCCATAGCGTTGAATACCTAACGATTGCAACTCTGTAGCAATGGGTAAAACCCTTGCAACCTCAGGCATCTGGGCATGAAAAGTCGTATCAAAACAGGCTATTTGTGGTAATTTTGGAAACTTAAGGCGAGTATATTGAATGATTTCTAAAGCAGCTTGATTATGTAATGGCGCAAAAGCACTCATTAATGCTAGCTCGCGCACCACTTTGTCGTTAATCAAACAATGTTGCAATAAATTTGGCCCACCATGCACCACTCTGTGGGCAACTGCATGGGGCGTTGGCGTATCAAAATTGGCCATATAGCGAATAATATGTAGCGCTGCATCGGTATGCGTGGCTACCGATATTGATGCCAAATATACGGTCGCATTATTAGCATCTTTTATATAAAAATTATTTCGGTCTAAACTTTTATTTTTATTATTAAATAACTCAATTTCACCTTCTAACAAAGTTTTTAACTCAAACGTTTCTGGCGACGCAGATTCATTCAGTATTGTTTCAGTAAAAGATTCAGGGTCAATATCTTCGTCAAATAATGAAGACTCCATACGAAAAAAGCTAAATTTTAGTGAGGATGAGCCGCTATTAAAAACCAATATAGTCATGGCTTTCATGGCAGCGCTTTAAGCTTGCCACTGCCAATTAAGTATTTCAGGCATATCTTCGCCGTGCTCGCTAATATAATGTTTATGTCGTTGTATGGTGTTCCAATAGCGGGCGGTTTCAGCCTCCACCAAATGATTAAACCTTGGAATACGCTTAATCGCGTCTAACGCCAATTGAAAACGGTCTAAATTGTTAAGCACCACCATATCAAACGGTGTCGTCGTTGTGCCTTCTTCTTTATAGCCGCGCACATGAATGTTGTCGTGATTATGGCGCCGATAGGTGAGTTTATGAATAACCGCTGGATAGCCGTGAAAGGCGAATATCACCGGTTTATCGAGTGTAAAAAGCGCGTCAAATACATGGTCTTGCAGGCCGTGAGAATGTTCTGATTGCGGTTGCAACACCATTAAATCGACTACATTGACTACGCGCACTAATATATCAGGCACAGTTTCGCGCAGCAACATCACCGCAGCTAACGCTTCTAAAGTTGGCACGTCCCCTGCGCAAGCCAGCACTACATCAGGTTCATCATAACAGCTTGCCCACTGCCAAATGCTTGCACCTACTGCACAATGGCGTGCGGCTGCATCCATATCTAGCCATTGCCATTCGGGCTGTTTGCCTGCAATAATCACGTTAATGTAGTTTTGGCTGCGCAAACAATGATCGACCACACTGAGTAAACAGTTGGCATCTGGCGGCAAATACACACGCACTATTTCAGATTTTTTGTTCAGTACATGGTCAATAAAACCAGGGTCTTGATGCGAAAATCCATTATGATCTTGCCGCCAAACGTGGCTGGTTAGTAAATAATTAAGCGATGCAATGGGCGCGCGCCAGGGTATGCCGTTGCACACTTTTAGCCATTTAGCATGCTGATTAAGCATAGAGTCAATGATGTGAATAAACGCCTCATAACATGAAAAAAAGCCATGTCGCCCTGTAAGCAAATAGCCTTCTAGCCAGCCTTGGCACATGTGTTCACTTAATATTTCCATCACGCGGCCAGTTGAACTTAAGTTTACATCCACACTTAAAATCTCCGCCATCCATGCTTTACCCGTGACATCAAATACTGCATCTAGCCGATTGGATGCAGTTTCATCGGGGCCAAATAATCTGAAATTATTGGTGTCTGCATTTAACGCCATTACATCGCGTAAAAATTGACCTAAAATACGTGTCGCTTCGGCCTGAACACAGCCAGCTTTTGGAATATGTACGGCGTAATCGCGCAAATCTGGCATGATTAGTGGCTGCAGCAATTCGCCGCCATTGGCATGCGGATTCGCGCCCATACGACGATGCCCTGTGGGGGCTAGTGCGGCAAGATCGGCATTAAGCTTGCCCTCTGCGTCAAATAATTCTTGCGGCTTGTAGCTGTTAAGCCAATCTTCTAGCAACTGTAAATGCGCGGGGGTATTTGGGTCACTTGGTTTAAAATGTGCGATAGGCACTTGGTGTGCACGCCATGTGCCTTCAGATGGTTTGCCATCGACTATTTTTGGTCCAGTCCAGCCTTTTGGGGTTTTAAGTACAATCATCGGCCATAGTGGGCGTTTATTATTACCCTCAATTCTAGCGGCGGATTGAATCGCATTAATCTGCGCTAACACAGCATCAAGTGTGCTGGCTAATTTTTGGTGAAACAAAAGCGGGTCTAGCAAATCGTCTTCTTCCGCCTCTATAAAATAAGGTGTATGCCCATAGCCACGCATTAAATTGCTCAGCTCATCACGCTCAATACGCGCCAACACAGTTGGGTTGGCAATTTTGTAACCATTTAAATGCAATATGGGCAGCACTGCGCCATCACGCGCTGCATTTAAAAATTTGTTGGAATGCCAACTAGCCGCCAGCGCGCCTGTTTCTGCCTCGCCATCGCCAATAATGCAAGCTACTATTAAGTTAGGGTTATCAAACGCTGCGCCATAGGCATGCGCTAATGAATAACCCAGCTCACCGCCTTCATGAATAGAGCCTGGCGTTTCTGGTGAAACGTGGCTGGGAATGCCATAAGGCCAAGAAAATTGCTTAAATAAACGCTTCAAACCATCGGCATTTTGTTCAATGGCTGGGTAGCGCTCTGTGTAAGAGCCTTCTAGGTAGGTATGCGCAACAATGCCCGGCCCGCCATGGCCTGGGCCAATAATGTAAATCATGTTTAATTGATGGGCTTTAATGACGCGATTTAAATGCACATAAATAAAGTTTAAGCCAGGCGTAGTGCCCCAATGCCCCAACAGGCGCGGCTTAATGTGCGCAAGGCTTAATTTGTTTTTTAAAAGCGGGTTATCTTGCAAATAAATTTGGCCAACCGATAAGTAATTAGCCGCGCGCCAATACGCATGCATATTATTTAAAAGTTCAGCATTTAATACCGGCTTGGCGGCTGCTTCATCGGCTTGTTTATTATTAGCAATTGTGCGGGTCATTATGGTCACTTTAGGGTTGGGCTATTGGCTGAATAACCAGTATCGAATTAACCAGATGTTGATTGAACAAAGTTGTTTTGAGCTGGAATGGAATTATTTGGCAGGCTTGTCTGGCACAATATCCGCTGGCATATTCACTATTGGCGGCGGAATAATAATGGCTGGGTTGCCATTTGGGTTAATGGGTTGGCCTTGAATACCCTCATCGCCTGATTCCCCTTTATCGCGCTGAATAGCTTCATCACCCGATTGGCCGGGGCTACTATTGGGGGTGTTATCGCGCATTGAATCTTGGCTATTACAAGCGCACAGACTCAATGCGGTCAATAATAATAAAGTTTTTAAGTACCGGTTAAGACACATTTAAATTGCCATGTTCACCCATGCCAATAGGTGTGGCGGCGGCTACAGATGCCATCATTGCAAAAAAACGCACCATTTTGCTATGCGGCGCATCCCAATATTCGGCAATTTTTGGCACAAATTTCAAGGCAGCTAAATTGCTAGTTTCAACCCCATCCGGAAACCATGGCCTTGCAAACACCGTCCACAAACTTTCAATGCGATCATGGTCTGTCACTACTTCGCCATGGCCAGAAACCGATACATAAGTGCCTTGCGATTCATTTGAAAAAGACAAATTCATTAACTGTAAATGCTGCACTTTTGCCGAATTAGCATCGGTTAAAAACCAAATCGCGCCCTCTACACACATTTCTTGTGGCGACATCGGCTTTGAAACCATCACGTAATCTTCATCCAATGTAGTTAACATGCACACCCGCATATCAGCCAGTAATTCGCCTAATTTCACAAGCTCTTCAGTTTTCTGCAATTCTATTTTCATCGTATCAACATCCTCATTTAGTTAACAAATTCTTATTATTAATAAATAAAACGAACCGTTTTAATGGTCGTTTTAAATTGGAAAATTCTGCAAATTAGCAGGCTCAACCATCGATACTTTATTGTGTTCAGCACGAAATTTAGCCGACATTTCATAGGCCATTTTGCGCACGCGCATAATCGAACCAATTGGCCTATGCGCCTCAATGCCATGCCATGGACTAAACGACATTTCGTCATCTATTGCTTTAGAACGCGCATTGCTCCAAGCTTGTTGCGGCTTAGCGGTAATATGCGCCACCGCCACATAAGGGCTTAAATCTTCTGGCCACACCACAGATGCATCTTCAATCGGCATGGCTTCTAAATCGGTGCATAGCTGCACGCGTAGCTCCCATTGCGCGGTGTTGCTGGCAAAAAAATCCACCACTGCTTGGCGCAAGCCATTGGGTTTATCGGTTAAATCTACCGGTGCGTTTTTAAGCTGAATAAGCGAATTGGATAATGGCGCGATTGAAATTTTGGCCATGTAATCGCCATACATAATGGGCACTTGGCTAAAATAGGTTTCGCCCAACACATTAGTTTCAGCGTGCCCGCCAATGGCTTTAAGGGTGGCACTTTCGCCGCCAACCGCTTCAAGCAATTTTTCGGTGCCTTGCAAAACGGTAGAAAGCACTTTTTTAAGCGAAGGCACTTTATCGGTGGTGGCGGCTAATAATTTAAGTTTAGATAAAAACTGACGTGGCCCAGAAGTTAAAAAGGCAGGCCCATTTA
>JANOWA010000058.1:0-5560 GCA_031417675.1 Methylotenera sp. | reverse complement strand
TAGTATTCCAGCAGGCGCCATTGTTGGCATAATCGGCCCCAACGGCGCAGGCAAATCCACCTTATTTAAAATGATTATGGGGCAAGAAAAGCCTGACAGCGGCGAGGTGAATATTGGCCAAACCGTTAAGCTAGCCTATGTTGACCAAAGTCGTGATGATTTAGGCAACACCAAGAGTGTGTTTGACGAAATAGCCAACGGCAGTGATATTTTAACGGTGGGTAAATACGAAACACCTTCTAGAGCTTACATTGGAAGATTCAATTTCAAAGGCGGCGACCAACAAAAAATCGTCGGCCAACTTTCAGGTGGCGAGCGCGGGCGGTTGCACTTAGCCAAAACGCTCATCTCAGGCGGCAACGTATTGCTACTGGATGAACCATCAAACGATTTGGATATTGAAACCCTGCGCGCACTAGAAGATGCACTGCTGGAATTTGCAGGTTGCGTACTAGTTATTTCGCATGATAGATGGTTTTTAGATAGAATTGCCACGCATATTTTAGCGGCCGAAGGTGATTCGCAATGGACATTTTTTAACGGTAATTATCAAGAATACGAAGCCGATAAACGCAAACGTTTGGGTGAGGAAGGCGCGAAACCTAAGCGGATTCGGTATAAACCGATTACTCGTTAAATGCTAAGCACGATATAGGATTTGGGGTGTGGCTACTAAATACGTTGAATACAATGGTGTTCGTATGGCTGAAGGTTGGCCAGTAGAAATTGAAGCTGCTCAATTTGTAAAAACATATGTTATTGGTGGTATTGAGTATCAGCGGATACCATATGGCAAAGAAGATGAGGATTGGGGTGCTGATTCACACCCTTGTCATGACTGTGCCGTTATTAAAGGGCAGCTACACGTGCAAAGTTGTGATGCAGAGCGCTGTCCATGCTGCGACGGGCAAGCTTTGGGGTGCGACTGCAGTTACGAAGGCGATGAGCGAGCGTAGCCTTGATGTAGCAAAGCGCAATCAAGGTTTGGTTATTAACCACGATTCCATTTCATTGCATCGAGGCTACAACCAATCACAATCAACGCGCTTTTTATGCGGTGCGTTTTTCATTAATTTATCCCACAACCGTGGTGGAATTAAACGCATTATTTTAGCAATCGCGCCCATTTGCCAAGGGATAATTTTAAAGCGCACTTTGTTTTCTACCGCATCTGCAAACTTGCTTGCAAACACATCGGCATCCATTAAAAATGGCATTTTGTATTGGTTTTGTTCGGTCATCGGCGTGCGCACATAACCTGGGGCAATGGTGCTAACCGCAATATTAAAGTGTTGCATTTCGGCGCGCAGGCTTTCGCAATAGCTAATCACCGCGGCTTTGCTGGCACTGTACGCGCCGCTACCCGGTATGCCGCGAATGCCAGCGCAACTTGCCACGCCAACCAATTGTGCAGTTTGGCCTTGTTTGGCGGTTTGTTTCATGCTCGCAATAAACGGCGCAAAAGTGTGCACCATGCCCATGACATTAATTTCAAAAATGGCTTGAAAAGCTGCAATGTCTTCTTTTAGTTCAGTGAGCGTACCACGGCTAACGCCTGCGCTTGCGATGACGATATTAGGTGCGCCAAAACGTGCAATAAAATCTGTTGCGGCGGCTTCTAGTGCAGTCGCATCGCGCACATCTAACGGGTAAATGGCGCAGCTGATTTTGTATTGATTTTGCAACTCGGTGGCGAGTTGTTGTAAGTGCTCACTACGGCGTGCAACCAATCCTAGTATAGATTGCGTATTCGCGTAGCGTTTGGCATATTCGTGTGCAAGTGCATTGCCAATGCCACTAGATGCCCCTGTGATGAAGATGTTCATTACAACAATTATAGCGCTATTGAGTGACAATAAAAAACCCACTAATTTTATTTTAGCGGGTTTTTAATATTAATTAACTTTTTTTGTAACTACTAATTTTTTCGGCAAAACTTTCGCTGTTGGCTTAATTGCTTGCTTAACAGGCGTTTTTGCCGTACTTACTTTTTTGCGGCGGCCGCCTTGTCGGTGCGTACGTTACCAATAATGTAATCAGCCACTTTTAAAGCTTGCTCGTTGCCACCCGCTTGGGTGGCAGAGGTAATATATTTACCATCAATCACCAAGCTTGGCACGCCAGTTGCGCCTGATGCGCGAAAAATTTGTGCTGCACGCGTTAGGTTGGTGTTCACAGAAAATGATTTAAACGCTTGTTCAACTTTTAATTTATCTAGGCCACTTTGTGCCGTTACCCAAGCGATGACTGCAGCTTCATCCGTTGGGTTTAAAGTTTTAGTTTTATGCACGGCATCAAACAATGGGTTGTGCAACTTTTCTCCCACACCTAGTGCATCCATCGCGTAAAATGCCTTTGCCATTGGCGCCCAGCTGGCGTTTGGCAAGCCTGGCATGCGTTTAAAATACACGTCACTAGGTAGTTTTTTTACCCACGCGCTAAGTGGTGCCTCCATATGATAGCAATGCGGGCAACCGTACCAGAAAATCTCCATCACCTCAATTTTAGCGGCATTTTCAGTGGCAATTGGTTGTGCAACTGCGTCAAACTCTGTGCCGACTTTTGGCGCTTCGGCAAAAGCGGCCGACATGGTTAAACTGGTAAAAGACAACATTAAAATGGCTAGACCTTTTTTAATACTGGTTTTCATTATTTGATTCCTATTTCTTATGTAAAAATAAATTTGCAACAGTGCAACTAATGGTTATTAACGTAAGTTGACCATAAAAGATGACAACTAATTCCCGATTGTTTGTAATTAGATTATTGGGGTTTTGTTTCGGTGTGCACTTTAATTAAATCGGCATTAAAGCCATTGGTGGTTAGTTCGCCACGCACTTTATTAATTTGATCAACGCCAATTAAAGGCCCAACGCGCACGCGATGCCAAACGCCTTTTTCTGGAATCGTTGCGGTTTGTACCACCGCCTCAAAGCCTTGCAAAGCCAGTTTAGCCTTCATGTTGTCAGCATCGGCCTCATCAGGAAAAGCGCCCACTTGCAAAAAGTAGCTATCTTTTTTAACGGATTTTTCGGTGTTTTTAATTTCTTGCTCGGTAACTGTGCTTTCAGTCTCGGGCAAAATAGTATAAAAATCAAACTTATTATCCGCTTTTGGGCTATCGGGGTTTTCGGATTTTGGCAGTGCATTTTCTGCGGGTGTTGTCGCTTTTGGCAGCTTTTCTGCGGCTACATCATGCTCTTGCGCTGTGAGTGTGGGTGCGCCAATTTTCTTATCTGCAAACGGGCTATCTGCGCCTTTTAGATACATGGTTACCGCCAGCGAAGCGCCTACGCCCAATAATAAGCCCACTAGCAGGCCGCTAAAAAATGGGCTGCCTTTGCTGCTGGATCTTTGCGGTGCAGGCTTGTAATCTTTACTCATTGCTCATCCTCTGCTTACTTATTTTTTTAATACTTTTTTATTTTAAAATCATGCGCTTATATTTTATCAGGACTACATTTACATTTTAAGCGGAGCACTGACCCCAAGCAAATTTAAGCCATTTTTTAAAACTTGCTGGGTTGCCACTATTAATGCCAAGCGCGCTAGCTTGGTAGGCTCGTTATCCACTAAAAATTTTGTATCATTATAATAGCTATGCAAATCGGCCGCACATTCTTTTAAATAATTTGCAATGGTGTGCGGCGCTAAATCGGTTGCGGCATCAGCCACAATTTCAGGGTACTCACTTAAACGCTGCATTAATTTCATCTCATTTGGCGCAGTTAGCGGGCTTAAATCGACACTTTTCAGGCTAGTTACATTGCCTGCCCACTGGCTTAACACGCTGCAAATACGCGCATGGGCATACTGAATATAATACACAGGGTTGTCGTTAGTTTGCGCGCGCGCAAGGTCAATATCAAAAATTAATTGCGAGTCAGATCGCCGTGCCGCCAAAAAGTAACGTGTGGCGTCGCAACCCACTTCGTCAATTAAATCGCGCAAAGTCACATAACTGCCCGCGCGTTTGGATAATTTAACTTCCTCGCCGCCGCGCATCACCGTTACCATTTGGTGCAACACGTAATCTGGCCAGCCTTGCGGAATATCTACACTTAAGGCCTGCAAGCCAGCACGGACGCGGGTAATGGTACTGTGATGATCAGCGCCTTGCTCGTTAATGACGCGCTTAAAACCGCGATTCCATTTATCCAAGTGATACGCCACATCGGGTACAAAATAAGTGTAGCCGCCGTCCGATTTACGCATGACGCGATCTTTATCGTCACCAAAATCCGTGGTTTTTAGCCAAAGCGCATCACCCTCTTCATAGGTTTTGCCGCTGGCAATTAGACTTTGTACGGTGCTGTCAACTTTGCCCGTGCTGTAAAGCGCACTTTCTAGTGAGAACACATCAAATTTGATTTGAAAGGCTTTTAAATCTAAATCTTGTTCGTGGCGCAAATAGGCAACCGAGAACGTGCGAACTGATTCCACATCATTAACATCCCCGCTGGCGGTCACTTGCATGTCGTCGGCCGTAACGGTTTGTTTGGTCAAAAACGCGTTGGCAATATCTAAAATATAGTCGCCACGGTAGCCATTTTCGGGGAATTGCGCATCATCGGTTGCCATGCCTTGCGCGCGCGCCTGCACAGAAATCACCAAATTATCAATTTGCGCACCTGCATCGTTATAATAAAACTCACGCGTCACATCCCAGCCGTTGGCATCTAGCAACCGCGCCAAGCAATCACCCACAGCAGCACCGCGCCCATGGCCCACATGCAGCGGGCCTGTGGGGTTAGCAGATACAAATTCCACCTGAACTTTAACCTTATTACCTGAAGTATTGCGGCCAAATGCGTCACCAGCGTTTAAAATTTCTTTCACTATGGTTTGTTGAGAAGCCGCGTTTAAAAAGAAATTAATAAAGCCCGCACCCGCAATTTCCACTTTGGCGATATACTCGCTTTTAGGCAAGGCGGCGATTAAACTCTCGGCAATTGCGCGCGGATTTTGGCGTAATGGCTTGGCTAATTGCATGGCAATATTGCTAGAAAAATCGCCATGTTCCGCCGATTTTGGGCGGTCTAAAATAATGCTGATAGCTTGTTCGGGCGCAATTGTTTTTGCGGCAATGATTAATAATTCGGTAATATGTGTTTTCAAAACTAAAGTCACGATTAAGTTAATAATTTAAGCGTGACATTTTAACCTAACTGGGGAGTTGATTTTATATTTTATTGAAACCAACAGCTTAGAGCCGCATAATCACTATTTTAAGCAACTTCATTCGGAAAATTACTCTGTGAGTGTTATTTTCTCTCACTTAAGTTCACTTCTAATCCTAAATTATGTCTATTTATTAGTTTAGAATCACTGTCGCTATAGCCCCTGAGGATTGCTGAATCATCCTGAGTAACCAAAATGACTGTTGGGAAAATACCACCTTTATTTATTGATTCCAGCACATCATCAACTTCTAGTATAGCGACATCTGAGCTAGATTTTTCTGCACATGGTTCTAATTTAGTAAATTGTTGATTTTTCACCATCTTGTTTATCCAAGTTTTTTCACCATCACACACCAATGCAATGCTATCACTTCGTG
>JANOWA010000057.1:0-2867 GCA_031417675.1 Methylotenera sp. | reverse complement strand
GCCAATTTAGCTGGCCATTTTTTTTATTATATTACTGGTGCTGCGGCCTTCAACCAAGTCAATCAGCGCAATTTCGCCGCCCCAGCTTTGCACCTCTTTGCCGCCTACTACTTGGTTTGCACTGTAGTCACTGCCCTTGGCGATAACGTTTGGTTTAATCGCATTAATCAGATTCAATGGCGTGTCTTCATCAAATAAAATTACTGCGTCCACGCTTTCAAGTGCGGCGAGTACTCGCGCACGATCGTCTTCATGTACCACCGGTCGTGAAGGACCTTTTAGCGCGCTGACTGAACGATCGGTATTCAAACCCAAAATCAGCTTATCGCCACGTTTTTTGGCAGCTTCAAGGTACGTGACATGGCCTGCATGCAGTAAATCAAAACAGCCATTGGTGAAGACGATTTTTTGTTTGGCTAATTTCCAGGCAGCCACTTTTGCCTTTAACTCGGCCAAATCACACACTTTATGCGCTTGCACACTCCCTTGCTCAGCTTGTAATGCTTCAATTAAATCGGCTTTGGTAATTGGCACCGTGCCCACTTTACCAACTACCACGCCAGCGGCTAAATTTGCTAATTGTAAGGCTGGCAACGGTGCTAGGCCGCCCATTAAACCAGCGGCCAGCGTGGCAATAACGGTATCACCCGCCCCAGAAACGTCAAACACTTGTTTGGCGGTGGCGGGTAAGTGGTGCGCAGTGTCGTCAATTAGCGTAATGCCTTCTTCGCCGCGCGTAACCGCTAAAAATGCAAGACCTAACTGCGCTTTAAGCACACTGGATTTTGCAATTAATGTGGCATCGTTGATGTCAATTTTGCAAGCTTCTGCCATTTCTTTTTTGTTGGGTGTCAGTGCGGTTGCACCTACATATTTGCTGTAGTCTGAGCCTTTTGGGTCGACTAGTACAGGAATTCGCTGTGCGTTACACTGCGCAATCACGGTTTGGCAAACCTCTAAACTCAGCAAACCTTTGGCGTAGTCAGACAAAATCACAACGGCAGGGTTGGTTTTAAGTGCAATTTGAATAGCGCTTAATATCGCCTTGGTCTCATCAATCGTAAATGCAGAATGGCTTTCTTGGTCTAGCCGAATCATTTGCTGGTGGCCGCTTACAATGCGGGTTTTGGCGATGGTAGGGCGTTGTTTTGATGTGACTAAGCCCTTAGGGTCAATGCCAATATCGCTGATAAGTTTGCCTAAACTAGTTGCTTCAATATCGTTGCCCACACAGCCAATTAGCTGCGTTTTAATTCCCAGTAGTGCTATGTTTGCTGCCACATTTGCTGCGCCGCCAGCGCGCTCATTTTGTTGATTCAACAGTACAATCGGCACAGGTGCTTCTGGTGAAATACGCCCTACAGAGCCAATTAAATAGCGGTCTAGCATTACATCACCGATGACTAATGCGTGTTGTTTGGTCTTGCCAAATTGCTTAACTGTGTCTAATAATTTTTGTTGCATGGTTTTATCTTACTTAAAATCACCCTCACCCCAACCCCTCTCCCAAAGGGCGATGGGCTTAAACCCTCTGCCTTGGGTAGAGGGTGCGCGATAGCACGGGTGAGGGAGTGCTTCGTTAAAATATTTAATCGCTTTCTAAAATTTCACACAAACTATGCCCAACAAAAATATGCGCTTCTTGAATACGCGCGGTGACGCTGCTTGGCATCACTAAATTGTGGTGGCAAATGGCCGTTAATTTGCCGCCAGTGCCGCCTGTCAAACCAACCGTCACGGCGCCGATTTCTTTGGCAGCTTGCATGGCAGAAACCACGTTGGCGCTATTGCCCGATGTGGTGATGCCAATTACCAAATCTTCTGGGCGGCATAACGCTTCGATTTGGCGCGCGAAAATGTAATCGTAGCCATAATCGTTGCCCACTGAAGTGAGAATAGATGTGTCTGTCGTGAGTGCAATTGCTGCCATGCCTTTGCGCTCTTTTTTAAAGCGACCGACGATTTCTGCGGCAATATGTTGCGCATCTGCCGCGCTACCGCCGTTGCCCATAATGAGGATTTTCCCGCCTTTTTTAATGCAGGCTTGCATTAAAATTCCAACGTCAGAAATCGTTGGGAATAGTGGCTCCAGTGCATTAAACATCGCCATGTGAGCCGCGTGCTCACCTTTTAAATATTCAATATAGTTGTTCATATCGCCCGCCTAACAGTAAGAGTCATCTTGCATTAAGTAATTTTGTACGTAATCTTTTACACCATCTTCTAGCGAAGTCATCGGTGTGTTATAGCCCGCTTTACGCAATTTAGCCATATTGGCCTCGGTAAAATATTGATATTTGCCTTGTAAATCGGCAGGCATATCAATATAGGTAATATGGGGTGCTTTACCCATA
This sequence comes from Methylotenera sp., assembly GCA_031417675.1. Lineage (GTDB taxonomy): Bacteria > Pseudomonadota > Gammaproteobacteria > Burkholderiales > Methylophilaceae > Methylotenera_A. The sequence goes on along the minus strand of JANOWA010000057.1, from coordinate 513 downwards.
CTTTCCATCACGTTGGTCGCTAAATCTTTAAATGTACGCGCTTGGCCAGTGCCAATATTGTAAATGCCATTGATGTTAATTGAATGGTGTGCAGGTTTTTTAGTTAAGGCTGCGCTGAAAAAATGTGCAACGATATTGGCGCAATCTTTCACATACACAAAATCACGCAATTGTTCGCCATCTTTAATACCCGTTTTGGTGCCTTTAAATAGCTTCATGGTACCCGTTTCGCTAAACTGGTTAAAGGTATGAAAAGCCACGCTGGCCATGCGTTCTTTGTGATATTCGTTAGGGCCATAAACGTTAAAAAACTTAAAGCCAGCCCAGTCAGGCGGAGAGTTTTCTGGCGTTTGTTTCAATGCCCATTGGTCGTAAAAATGTTTAGAGTAACCATAAGCATTGAGTGGGCGAAGATTGTCGATATTCGCATCGTCATAACCCGCGCTGCCATCGCCATACGTGGCGGCAGAGCTGGCGTAGAAAAACGGCACTTCATTTTCTGCGCACCAGCTC
>JANOWA010000056.1:0-1829 GCA_031417675.1 Methylotenera sp. | reverse complement strand
CTTAGCAACGGCATTGCGCAGCGCATCAATATGTTCAATTAGCAAAGTATTATTTTTGCGTTGTAACGAATTTATCGTAAAAAAGTAGGTGCCGCCGAGGTGCCATGTACGTCTATAATTCATGTTATTATCATCGCATGAATCATTTAACGAGCGAAATTGTTTGTGTGGTTAAACATGCGGCGCACTGCAAGCGAGTGCGCCCTACGCGGGCTAACATCGGTTTTTTAAGCCATCGCAGGCGAGATTGAGAACGGTTTTGTTGGATTTTCACGGTTGAATTATCGCACAAACAAGCGATTGACTAGCAGGCCAAGTCGTCACTACAATTAGCTATGAGTAATTCAGATAGCACCCTGCCAGAATCTGCCACATTGATGGCAAGGCTTTCACATGCAAGCTTTCCTCAACCACAAAATCAATTGGTCAAAGTTTGGCGATATATGGATTTGGCTAAACTTGTCTCTCTTATCCAATCTCGCTCTCTTTATTTGGTGCGTTTAGACAAATTGACTGACCCGTATGAGGGCACAATAACTTCTCTGACAGCTGCTGGCATTAACGAATATTTCAAACAAATCGGCTCGACTAACACATACGAAGCAGTTAGTAAGCTATTCCGAGAAAGTCGCCAATCAACATTCGTCTCTTGCTGGCATGTAAATGAGCACGAGTCAGAAGCAATGTGGCGTCTTTACGGCGGGTCTGGCGGTGGTATTGCAATTCAGACAACATACTCTAAGTTGGTTGAATCAATAGAGTTTCAACACGATGTTTACATAGGTCTTATAAGTTATATTGACTATCCAACAGGTGTACTTCCAGACGTAAACGGCTTTACGCCAGCAATGCATAAACGAGTGTCGTTTGCTCATGAGCGTGAAGTTAGATTTGTTTGGTATTGGGGCTCTGTGCCATATCCTGACCAAACACCAAATCATTTGGCTATGCCATGGAATTTGGAGACCTACATAGAAAAGATTTATGTAGACCCTAATGCACCTGCTTATTATTTTGAAGCGGTGCAAGCCGTGCTGAAAACTATGGCGCCTACTTTAGCAAATCGGCTAGAGTGGTCGCAAATGAAAGCCAGCCCATTTATTTAAAAATAATCAAACTTTCACCAATTCACCCGCATGACTCATCCAGCGTTCTAAATGTTTTTCAACAGCCGTTGGGTATTCTTTTATTAGCTTATCCGCCATGCTTTTGGCGGCTTCTAGCAAATCAGCATCGCGTTCTAAATCGGCGATTTTTAGCATCGGTACACCACTTTGGCGCGTGCCCAAAAACTCACCAGGGCCACGTAAATGCAAATCGGCTTGAGCGATGATAAAGCCATCCGTATTTTCATAAATCACCTTTAGGCGCGCTCGAGCAGTCTCCGATAACTTATTTTGATATAGCAAAATACAGGTGCTTTTTGCCGCGCCGCGCCCTACTCGCCCACGCAGTTGGTGCAATTGGCTTAAGCCTGAACGCTCGGCATGCTCAATCACCATCAAGCTAGCATTAGGCACATCAACGCCTACTTCTATCACGGTGGTGGCGACCAATAATTGAATCTCGCCTGCGCTAAATTGTGCCATCACCGCTTGTTTTTCGGCAGGTTTCATGCGTCCGTGTACCAAGCCCACTTTAAGCTCAGGAAAGGTTTCTTGCATATGCGCGAAGGTGTCATTGGCGGTTTGCAGTTGTAGTGCTTCACTTTCCTCAATCAACGGACAAACCCAGTAGGCTTGGCTACCCGCCATGCAGGCCTCACGTACCCGTTGCAAAATCTCATCGCGACGTTCATCTGATACTAATTTTGTGACAATTGGCGTGCG
>JANOWA010000055.1:0-10313 GCA_031417675.1 Methylotenera sp. | reverse complement strand
GCCGCCAAAGCATGAAAGCTTACGGCGCAGAGTTGGTATTAACGCCAAAAGACGGCAGTATGGAATTAGCAAGAGATGTCGCAACGAAAATGGCTGCAGAGGGTGAAGGTATTGTGCTGGATCAATTCGCCAATCAAGATAACCCACTCGCGCACTTTGAAACCACAGGGCCAGAAATTTGGCGCGACACCGATGGAAAAATCACTCATTTTGTATCTAGCATGGGCACCACTGGCACCATTATGGGCGTTTCAAGGTTCTTAAAAGAAAAAAATCCTGCAATTCGCATTATCGGCGTTCAGCCAGAAGAAGGCAGCCAGATTCCGGGCATTCGCAAATGGCCAGTAGAATATATGCCGACTATTTTTGATGCAAAACGCGTCGATGAGCTGCGGTATGTAAGCCAAAAAAATGCCGAAAATATGACGCGAAAACTAGCGACAGATGAAGGTATTTTTGCAGGTATCTCTAGCGGTGGTGGGCTTTACACGGCATTGCAGCTTTCAAAAGAAGTGGAAAATGCGGTCATTGTTTCAATCGTCTGCGATCGTGGTGATCGCTACCTTTCAACCGGTGTTTTCCCCAGTTAATCATGTTATCAAGTTAACTAAATGTGGTTAACTTTTATCCGTCATTCCGAGATTCGTCATTCTGAGCGTAGCGAAGAGTCCAGTAACACGCAGCATAAAAACTGGATTCTTCGCCAAATTAAAACCTTGGCTAAAAATAATGGTAAAGGTTTGAAAGCGTTTAATTACTCTGTTTTAGCTGCATTTTTTTTAGCATTTTCAGCGCCTCAAGCTGCGTTTGCCCTTAGCAGCATCAGCATTACCGCCGAAACCATCGAACATGACAAAGGCGGCGCAGCCAATGCCACGCTGCACAACACCCGCGCGGTGTTTGACTTAAATCACAGCAATACCATTGCCCTGACATCTGAACGTATTACGCACGACAATGCCGAGCTGAAAGGCGCGGATATTGTGGTGGATTTAGCCGCCAAAACCACCTACACCATCAAAGCGGCGCATATTCAGGTTCAAAATTTAGAGGCGCGTAATGCCAATATTTTTTTGGATATGCGCAACTTAAATAATCAAAACATTAAGTCGTTAACTTTCGATACCGACCTGAAACAAAACACCGATAAAGCTTGGGCAAAAGCACAAATGCGCTGTTTGCTGCCTAAAAATTTAGCCACAGAAACTTGGGATTGCAGCGATGGCAAGTTTACTGCCGAGCGCATCAGCTTGCCGTTTGCGTTAAGCGTACTGCCGCAAGCCAAGGGCTTTGTGGCTAACATCAACTTGAAAAACGCCAATTTTAGCGATGAAGCGGGTTTGCACGCGGCCGAGAAACTGAGCGGCCATTTAACCGTGGTGGCCAAGCAAGAAGGCGATACGCTTAACTTTAATAGCGCGCTTAATTGGCAAACGGGCGAGGTGTTTTGGCAGCCGCTGTATTTTGCCAACGGCGGGCACGAGCTGCAAATGCAAGGCAATTTGAAAGGCGATATTCTCACCTTAGACAATGCGAATTTAAAGTTGGATAAAGTCGGCGATTTAATTTTTAGCGGCAAAATGAATACCAAAAATTACACGCTGTATAAGCTAGATGCCGATTTGCCAAGCTTAAATCTAACCGAAGCTTACCCGTTGTTATTTAAGCCTTTTTTGGGTAAAACGATGCTCAACGACGCAGAGTTAAATGGCAAAGCTGCATTAAATATACATGTGCTTGATTCGCAATTAAAGACGTTTAAAATCAAGTTGAATGATGTCAATATTGACGACAAAAATCATAAATTTGCATTTTACAATGTCAATGCCGATATTCCGTGGAGCTACGACGACGTGACAAAAGTGAGCTTTTCGTACAATAATGGCCAGTTACTCAATATGCCGCTAGGCCGCACCAGTATTGGCGCAGAGGTCAATCGCTATTCGCTGGTTTCGCCTGAAATTACGCTGCCCATTTTAGATGGCGCGTTTAAATTAAGCGATATTTCGGCCGCGCGCATTAACGATAATTGGTATTGGCATTTGCGCGCTGCACTCACGCCTGTTTCTATGCCAGATGCTTCGCGCGCTTTTAAATTGCCCGTTATGCAGGGCAAGGCCTCAGCCGAAATTCCACTGGTCACTTATAGCGGCGGCATACTCACCACCGATGGCGAAATCGTGTTGAATGTGTTTGATGGCAAAGCCACTGTAACGCAACTCACCCTGCAAAACCCGCTGGGCGATGCGCCACGTTTAAGTGCAGACATGAACTTGCGCAATCTTGATATGGGCAGTTTAACGCGCACCTTTAGCTTTGGCGCGATTGAGGGCAAGCTAGATGGCGATGTAAATGATTTAGAAATGGTGAATTGGAAACCCGTGAAAATGGATGCCAAGCTGCAAAGCAGTGACGGAAAATATTTAAAGAAAATCTCGCAACGCGCGGTAGAAAATATCTCATCGCTAGGCGGGGCGGGGGCTGCAGCGGCGGTGCAACGCAGTGTGTTGCGATTCTTTAAAGATTTTAATTACGAAAAAATGGGTTTAAGCTGCACGTTGCGCGATAATATTTGCGAAATGAATGGCATTGAGTCAACGCCGGGGGGGTACGTTATCGTTAAAGGTAGTGGCATACCCGCCATTACCGTGTTGGGGTACAATAAAACCGTGGGTTGGGGCGAATTGGTCGATCGTATTAAACGGGTGATCGAAGGCAATACCAAACTGATTGTTAAGTAAAGTAAGTATTTGTATTATAAAGGATATAAAAATGAAAAAATCAGTAATAGCTTTAAGTGCAGGCGCAGCAGCCATTTTAACTGCCTGCGTCACCATCAACATTTACTTCCCCGCTGCTGCGGCCGAAAAAGCTGCCGATAAAATTATCGACGAAGTTTGGCAGTTGAAGCAAGGCCAAGAAGGCGCGGATAAATCTGGTTCAAAACCAGACGCCAAGCCAGAAATTAAGCCCGATGCTAAGCCAAGCCCTGAAGCGCCCGCCGCCGCACCTGCCAAATAGTAATCGCTTATAAACGCACCTTTTAAAGGAGTTTGAACATGAAAAAAATATTATTAAGTTTACTTGTTATTGTTAGCTTGTTTGTGACTAATTGGGCAGCCGCCGCGGCAGATTTAGAAGTGAATACGCCAGCCATCACTGCGCTAAAAGCCAGTATGCAAGCGCGTCACGGCCAATTAAGCCCATTTTATGGCGCAGGCGCAGTTGGTTTAACTAAAGATGGCATGATTGCAGTAAAAGATGCCGCCGCTGTGCCGCTATCACAACGTGGCAGCTTAAGCGGACTTGTTTCGGCAGAGAACGCAGACCGCAGCAATTTGTATAAAGAAATCGCCACTGCTAATAGCCACCCCGAGTGGCAAAGCGAGATTCAAAGCACCTTTGCAGGCCGTTGGATAGATAAAGCGCAAGCGGGGTGGTTTTATCAAAGTGGTGGTGGTTGGGTGAAAAAATAATTTATTTTAAGGAATTCAAGTTGAAAGTATTACAAAAAATACAGAAAATTATATTCATTGCAGCTAGCCTAGTTTGCTTAACTGCGTTTGCAGAAACTTGGCCGCCATTACCCACCGAAGACTTTACCAAAGGCCGCGCCGCCACGAGAGATGATGTAGATGAAGGCAGGGCGGTGTTTGTGGGCGAAGCCAACGATATGATGATTGGCGTTCCCATTGATATCACCATTCCGCAATATGCGTATTTAAACCGTGATGGCAAAAAACAAGCAGTCATTGTGATTCAAGCAGAGCAAGTACAAAATGACAAAATAATTGGCGCAAAACTGCTAAACGGCCAAGATATTGCTGGGTTCATGAAGGATTTTGAATTGCTCGGTAATCAGCAGCCTAAATAGTTGGTTTTAATAATGACTCCAACCTTAGTATTTGACATCGAAACTATTCCTGATACAACAGGCCTGCGCACCTTGTTGGACGTGCCTTCTACGGCCACGGATGAAGATGTGGCGAACGTTGCTTTTCATTTGCGTCGCCAACAAAATGGCAGTGATTTTTTACCTTTGCAGCAGCACAAAATTTGCGCGATTTCGTGCGCGTTACGCGAAGGCAGCAATTTTAAAGTGTGGACATTGGGCGATGCACATTCGACTGAAGCCGATATTATTCAACGCTTTTTCGATGGTATCGAGAAATACACGCCGCAAATTATTAGCTGGAATGGCAGTGGTTTTGATTTGCCCGTGCTGCATTACCGCGCCATGATTAATAAGGTCAGCGCGCCGCGTTATTGGGATTTAGGTGAAGATGATAAAGACTTTAAGTGGAATAATTACATCAGCCGCTACCACATGCGCCACTTAGATTTAATGGATGTGCTGGCGATGTATAGCCCGCGCGCCAATGCGCCGCTAGATGATATTGCGCAGCTTTGTGGCTTTCCTGGCAAGCTGGGTATGGATGGCAGCAAAGTGTGGGATGCGTTTAGAAATGGCGAGATTGAGGCGATTCGCAATTACTGCGAAACCGATGTCGCCAACACGCACCTTGTGTATTTGCGTTTTCAACTGATGCGCGGGCATTTAAACTTGAACGAATACGAGGCTGAAATTAAGTTGGTGCGCGAAACCTTAACCAGCTATCAAGGCCAGCATTGGGCAGAGTTTCTAGCGGCTTTCACGTGTGAATAACCCACTTTAGTGGGTATATTCCACGGGGACAACCCTTGCGGTTGTGAAAGCTTGAATTAATACTAATTACCTTCACCATCCTGCGGCATATCTTCTTCAATTAGCGTGTCTTTCCAATTTAGAATAATGCGTTGGTTCACGTTTTCTTCAACGGTGAATTTATGGCGCAATTTTTGACCCGCATTATTGGCTAAAATAGTGTAAGTGCCAGCGGGTAAATTTACGTAAAGCATTGGTTTTGCAGCAATAATTCTAAAAACTAAGTTGCTTGCTTCGTCATAAATATTCACGTTAGCATCCGTTACCCAGCGGCCGCTAGTGCCTTCAGAAAGTAATAAATTTAGCGTAAATTGCTTGGCATGGCTGCGCATTAGCGCCACATCTTCCTCGCCAATGCCGCCTGTTATGTACTGCATACCGCTTTTTGTACTCAATGTTTTGGGCGGCTGCGCAAACGCGCTGCTGCATATTAGTATCAAGCTAGCCAATAATATGCACTTGTTAACCAACAATATTTTTCGCATTTTTATTCTTTCAAATCAATAATATTCGGCATTTTAACTGAATTGTGCTGCCTTAAGCTAAAATAGCGGCTATGAGAAGAAGCCGCAATAAAGCCCGTCAAAATCCTGCCGAAAATCCTATTTTACACGCCACCATTGAGTCGTTAGATCAAGAAGGGCGCGGGGTTGCGCATAACGATGGCAAAACCATTTTTATCGACGGCGCGCTGCCGAATGAGCGCGTCACCTATCAATCGCAGCGCATCAAGCCGAGTTACGAAGTGGCAAAGGTGGTGGACGTGCTGCAAGCATCTCTCGAGCGCGTCACGCCAAAATGCCCGCATTATGGCTTGTGTGGCGGCTGCAAATTGCAACACATGGATGCTGGTGCGCAAGTCGCCGCTAAGCAGCACATGTTAGAAGCCGATTTATGGCACATTGGCAAAGTGAAAGCAGAAAACATGCTGCCGCCATTGTATGGGCCAACTTGGGGCTATCGCCATAAGGCACGCCTAAGCGTTAAATATGTGCAGAAAAAAGCGCGTGTTTTAGTGGGTTTTAACGAAAAAGGTACGCGCTATGTGGCCGATATGAATAGCTGTGAGGTGCTGGTACCTGAAGTATCTGCCTTGATAGCGCCGCTGCAAGTCATGATTGAGCAATTAACGATTCGCGATAAACTACCGCAAATTGAATTAGCCGTTGGCGAAGCCAATCAAAAGAACGGGGCTAAAGCCGTGGATGACAAACCGGTCATCGTACTGATTTTGCGCATTATGGATATGCTGGCTGAACATGATGAAAGCTTGCTAAAGGCCTTTGCCGATACGCACCAAGTGCAAATTTGGACGCAAAGCAAAGGCCCAGATACGATTAAGCCGTTTTGGCCACTAATTGGCGAACAGCTGCAATATAGTCTGCCTGAATTTGATTTAACATATCCGTTTAAACCCAACGAGTTTACGCAAGTCAATCCGCAAATTAATCAACAAATGGTGCATAGTGCCGTGCAGCTTTTAAATCCACAACCAAACGAAAAAATTGCTGATTTCTTTTGTGGTATTGGCAATTTTACATTGCCAATCGCTCGCAGTGGTGCAACAGTGCTAGGTTTGGAAGGTTTAGCTAATTTGGTAGATAGAGCAAACGAAAGTGCCACTTTAAACAATATTAATAGTGCCAGTTTTGGCGTGGCCGATTTATTTAAAATGACCGAAGAATCATTAGCGAATTTAGGAAAATTTGATAAATGGCTTATCGATCCGCCGCGCGATGGCGCGTTTGAGCTGATTAAAGCCATCACAGAAGCTGCCGCCCCAAACTTAATCGTTTACGTATCTTGCAACCCCGCAACGCTGGCGCGCGACGCAGGCGTATTGGTGAATGAAAAAGGTTACAAGCTAGTATCGGCGGGCGTGATTAACATGTTTCCGCACACTGCGCATGTAGAATCAATTGCCTTATTTGAAAGAAATTGACTTAACAATCAGCGCTGGCTATTTGCCTTGCCGCGTACTAAAAAAATTAGTCGAACTTCTTTTGTTATCAATGCTAAACGCGGTGCTGCCGCCCACCGCCAATAACAATAGGCCACCTGCCATCGCGATATTTTTTAAAAATAGTATCATCTGCATTTGGTCGCCAAAATTACGGTGAAACACGGCTGCCGCCAACACAGAAAAAATCGCCAATGCAAATGCCACATAGCGTGTTTTGTAGCCTACAGCCAAGGCCAAGCCCCCCAACACTTCTAAGGCAATCGTTGGCCACAGTAAAATGCCTGGCAAGCCAGCCGATTGCATATAACCAGCCGTGCCAGCAGGATCTTGAATTTTGCCTAAACCCGCCAAAATAAAAATAAGTGCCATCATTGCGCGGCCAATCAGTTGAATAATGCCAGTCATTTTTGTGCTCCTTGCGGTTTAAATTACACTCATCATAAACTGTTAAAACCCAGGCTGCAATCCTGTATAAAATTAAGAATATAATAGCGCCTATGCAGAGAAATTTTTTGGTCATCGCGTTTGTGTGTGCCGCGCTACTTGCGGCCTGCCAAAAGCCCACAACGACCTCGTCAGAAATCAATTTCGCCATTGCGCAAATGCCGCTCAATTGTGATCCGCGCTATGCGACAGATGCCGCCAGCGAGCGTGTAAACCGCTTAATTTATCAACCGTTGGTCGATTTTGATGCTGCCTCGAAACCTGCATGGATATTAGGCCGTAGCGATGCAGGCTCTGACACTACATATCGATTTTCGCTGATTAAAAATCGTGCCACCTTTCATAACGGCGCGGCTTTAACCGCTGCAGACGTAAAAGCAACCTATGATTCATTTTTGAGCGATTCACCTTTTTACTTAAAAGATTCGCCGCATACAGCGGAGTTTGCTAATGTAAACTCAATAAAAATAGTGGATAAAAATACCGTTTTATTTCAATTAAAACAATCTGATACGCACTTTGTAGAAAAGCTTATTATTGGTATTTTGCCTAAAAGTTTAATCGAGAAAAACCACGATTTTTCGCACAACCCAATCGGCAGTGGGCCGTTAAGCTTTGTTAGTTGGCATAATAAGCTCACATTAAAGCGCGTTAAAGATGGACAGTTAATTAGCTTGCAAGAAGTAAAAGACCCAACCGTGCGTGTGCTAAAGCTACTGCGCGGCGAAGTGGATTTATTACAAGGTGATTTGCCGCCAGAGCTAGTGAAACATTTGCAGAGCCAGCCAACAGTAATGGTTAAAACCAGCATGGGCGCTAATTTTTCATACCTTGGTTTAAACATGCAAGATCCGCTTTTGGGCAATATAAAAGTGCGCCAAGCCATTGCCTACGCCATTAATCGGCAAGCCATTATTGATAAAGTGATGGTAAAAAACTCCCGTATGGCTGACCAAATTTTGCCGCCAGAACATTACACCAATGTTGAAAATACCAATTTAAACGCTCACGATTACAACCCCGAGTTATCCAAAAAATTATTGATAGAAGCGGGTATTAAATTACCCCTAAAACTGGTGTATAAAACCAGCACCGATGCCCAGCGCGTACGTTTTGCCACCATTATGCAAGCGCAAATGGCCGCAGCAGGCATTGATTTGGAAATTCGCAGCCTCGATTGGGGTACGTTTTTTGCCGATGTAAAACAAGGTAATTTCCAACTATTTGGCCTCACTTGGGTGGGCATTAAAACGCCCGAAATTTATGCAAAAGCGTTTGGTAGCCAGAACTTTCCGCCTAATGGCTTTAACCGTGGTCATTTTACCGATGCCCAATTAGATCAATTACTGGCGAAAGAAGATTGGCCTGCCGCCACAGCGCGCATTCACGCGCAATTGCCTTATATTCCGCTGTGGTATGAAGGGCAGTTTGCCGCAATGGCTAAAAGTATTAACTATTACAACCCAAAACCAGATGGTAATTGGGATGATTTAGCGATTATTGAAAGGTCGGCAGTGATTGCGCACAATTAGATAACAAGTCATATTAGCTTTAAATAAAACCTTTAATGTGATAAAGTATCTATGTATATGTAGATACATAATTAAAAGGAGTGCATCATGCAAGCTACCGCAAAAGTATTTAGCACTGGCCACAGCCAAGCCGTGCGGCTACCAAAAGCATTTCGCGTAAACGCTAGCGAAATGTGGATTAGCAAAAATGAAGTCACTGGGGAGATTACACTAAAACCAGTCATCAATAATGAATCTAAATTAGATACATTGTTTAGATTGCTAAAAGAAAATCCGCTACCAGCAGATTTTCTGGCGGAACGTGAATACGCGGCACCACGCAACCCTTTTGGTGAAGAAACTGAGCAGCCAAGCCACTCATCTGAAAGCAAAAAACCGTGATAAGTTACCTAGCCGATACCAACATTATTGGCTATTTCACACGGCAAAACCACCCACAATTACACCAGCGAGTAGAGCAGGTTCTGCGTAATAACGAACTGGCTATTTCTGTGGTTACAAGAGCAGAAACACGCTATGGACAAGCTTTGCTACAAGCAAATGATAAGCGCCATGCATGCATAGATTTATTGCTAGAAGCCATACCCACATTGTTGTGGACGCCAGATGCTGCCGATTTGTACGGTGCAATCAGTGCCAAATTACGCAAAATTGGCCAGCCTATTGGTGATTTGGATGTGATGATAGCTGCCCATGCGCTCGCCGAAAACTTGATATTAGTCACCCATAATACTAAACATTTTGAGCGAATTGAAGGTTTGAAGATGGAAGATTGGACATTGTAGAGTATGTCAGCACCTAATTGGTCAGAAATAAAATCTCGCGCGATTGCTTTTTCTAACGAGTGGAAAAGCGAAGCCAGCGAGCGCGCCGAAGCACAAAGTTTCTGGAATGAGTTTTTCCTCATATTTGGCGTACCCAGACGCAGAGTTGCCGTCTATGAGGCGGCGGTGGCTAAACTCAACAAGAATAAAGGTCGCATTGATTGTTTTTGGCCTGGCAAGTTACTCATAGAACATAAAAGTAAAGGGCAAGATTTAAACGCGGCCTACTTGCAAGCTACCGATTATTTTTCTGGACTTGTTGATGATGAGCTACCGCAATTTGTACTGGTATCAGACTTTGCAAACTTTCAACTTTACAATCTTGACGACAACACCCATCACAGCTTTGAACTGGCCGATTTACACAAAAATATTGATCGATTTAAGTTCTTTTTAGGTCAGCATCAGCCCAAAATCCGCGAGCAAGACCCGATTAACCAACGCGCTGTTGAAAAAATGGGCAAATTGCACGATGCCCTTAAAAAAGATGGCTACACAGGCCACCAATTAGAGCTGCTGTTAGTGCGCTTGCTATTTTGTTTATTTGCGGATGACACAGGTATTTTCAGCCCGCGCGACATGATGCTAGACCATTTAATGAGCGACACCAAAGCAGATGGGTCAGATTTAGGCATGGTGCTTGGCAAGGTCTTTGAGACCTTAAATAAACCACGAGAAGACCGCCAAAAATCGCTTTCAGACAGTTTTAACGCTTATCCTTACGTAAATGGCAAACTCTTTGACGAGCACATTGAGTTGCCCCAATTCAACAAAGCCATGCGCGATTTATTGCTGGAATGCTGCGCGCTGGATTGGAGTAAAATCTCGCCCGCCATATTTGGCGC
>JANOWA010000054.1:0-2891 GCA_031417675.1 Methylotenera sp. | reverse complement strand
TTCGGTTAGCATCGGCATGGGTACGCGAATCAAATCGCCATTGGTAGCAGGGTTTAAGCCCAAATCGCAATCGCGAATGGCTTTTTCTACCTTGCCTATCATATTTTTTTCATACGGTTGTACGTTAATGGTGCGCGAATCGCCTAAATTGACGTTAGCCACCTGGTTAACTGCCACCATGCTGCCATAATATTCCACCATTACATGGTCGAGCAAGCCAGTGTGGGCGCGGCCTGTACGCACTTTGGCCAAATCATTTTTTAAGGCTTCTAGCGATCTTTGCATTTTGCTATCGGCAGTTTTTTTGATGTCTTCTAACATGTATTTCTCCAACTATTTTTATCATATTTTAACAATGAAGCTCAAATAATCACGCTTAAATAATTACTTTAGTACCTTCATTTTCACCCATCACAACACGTTTTAACGCGCCTGCTTTAAAGATATTAAACACTGCAATGGGCAGTTTTTGATCGCGGCACAAGGTAAACGCCGTCGCATCCATTACCTTTAAGTTTTTAGCGATCGCTTCATCAAACGTCACGGTTTCATACATGGTAGCTGTTGGGTCTTTTTTCGGGTCAGCCGTATAAATACCATCTACCTTAGTCGCTTTAAGCACAATTTCGGCATCAATTTCTGCACCACGCAAGGCTGCAGCAGTGTCGGTGGTAAAGAAAGGGTTGCCCGTACCTGCGCCAAAAATCACTACACGGCCTTTTTCAAGCGCACGCAAGGCTTTTGCACGTACGTATGATTCGACAAACTCAATGCCCAAAGCACTTTGTACGCGCGCTTCTACACCAATGTGGCGCATGGCATCTTGCAAAGCTAAAGCGTTCATTACTGTCGCCAGCATGCCCATATAATCCGCCGTAGCACGATCCATGCCTTCTGCAGCAGGCGCAACACCACGAAAAATATTGCCGCCGCCGATCACAATGCCAACCTCAACGCCTAAATCGACTATTTCTTTAACCTGCCCTACGATGTTAGTAATGGTCGCGCGATTAATGCCATAAGCATCATCGCCCATTAAAGCCTCACCAGAAAGCTTCAGTAGAATGCGTTTGTAGGCTGGTTTTGCCATGTTTTTCCTTGAAATCTAATTTTAAATATTTAACCACAATATGGGCTAATTTGCTCGGTTTTTAAGCACAATTATGCCTAAATCATTAACGTCTTGGCGAAAAAAAAGTGGACTTTAAGTCCACTTTTTAATTTAACACTTTTAAACTTTTGCGGCTGCTGCAACCTCTGCTGCATAATCCACCACCGCTTTTTCAATGCCCTCACCCACGGTAAACATGGTAAAAGACGCCACTGATGCGTTGCGTGATTTTAATAAAGATTCAATGGTAAATTTGTCGTCTTTAACAAACACTTGGCTGAGCAAAGTCACTTCTTTTAAGAATTTTGCCACCGTGCCATCGGCAATTTTTTCTAACATGGCTTCTGGTTTACCGGCTTCTTTGGCTTTTTCTATCGCCACACGACGTTCTGTGTCGATTAAATCTTGAGAAATGCCGCTTGCATCGAGTGATTTTGGTTTGGCTGCCGCAATGTGCATGGCAATGTCTTTGGCTAACGTATCGTCGCCGCCAACCAAGTCAACCAACACGCCAATTTTGCTGCCGTGTACATAACTCGACAACTTACCTTGTACGGCTGGACGCACAAAGCGACGCGGCGTAATATTCTCGCCAATTTTGCCGACTAATTGTGCACGCGTTTCTTCAACGGTGGCTTCACGCATAGGCAGCGCGCCTACTGCGGCGATGTCAGCTGCCTTGCTAGCAGAAACAATCGCAGCTAATTCGTTTACAAATTTCAAAAAATCTTCATTTTTCGCACAAAAATCTGTTTCACTATTGACTTCAATCATCGCGCCATATTTTCCATCAGCACTAATTGATACGCCCACAGTGCCCTCTGCAGCCACACGGCCTGCGGCCTTGCTAGCACGGTTGCCAAAACGCACGCGTAAAATCTCTTCAGCGCGCGTCATATCGCCTTCCGCTTCGGTTAATGCTTTTTTGCAATCCATCATTGGCGCATCGGTGCGCTCACGCAACTCTTTTACCATGCTTGCGGTGATTTCAATTATGTTTTCAGCCATTTTTAGCTCCAAATCTTATAGTTTTTAAATAGAAAAAGGGGCGCATGGCCCCTTTTTACTCAAATGAATTACTCGGCAACAGCTTCAGCTGGCGCTTCTACAACTTCTTCTTTGGCAGATTTTACTAATTCTGTAATCGCATTAGCACGGCCATCTAACACCGCATCGGCCACGCCGCGCGCATATAAACGAATGGCACGACTAGAGTCATCGTTGCCAGGAATCACATAAGCCACGCCGTCAGGCGAGTTGTTGGTATCAACAATACCGATAACTGGAATACCCAATTTAGCCGCTTCAGTAATCGCGCCACTTTCGTGGCCAACATCGATAATAACAATCGCATCTGGCAAGCCGCCCATTTCTTTAATACCGCCAATTGAACGCTCTAATTTTTCAATTTCTCGTTTTTAACCAAGCGCTTCTTTTTTGCCAAATTTTTCTAAGCTGCCGTCAAGCAACATCGCATCAAAATCGTGCAAACGTTTAATTGATTGTTTTACTGTTTTAAAGTTAGTCAGCATACCGCCCAACCAACGATGGTTTACATAAGCACAACCTGCACGCACGGCTTCTTCTTTCATAATATCGCGCGCTTGACGTTTTGTGCCTACAAATAAAATACGACCCTTGTTAGCCGCCAATGTGCGCGTATATTTAAGCGCATCTTCAAAAAGTGGCAGTGTTTTTTCAAGGTTTACAATATGAATTTTGTTACGATCACCAAAAATGTACTCTGCCATTTTCGGGTTCCAATAACGGGTTTGGTGGC
>JANOWA010000053.1:0-4629 GCA_031417675.1 Methylotenera sp. | reverse complement strand
CTACGCTAATCCGCCCTACGCTCGCTAGAGGCGAAAAAAAATTTACGGTGTGCAAACACATATCAACTTACACACCCTCTTGCTACCCGTCGCAGGCCTTGTTCCCCATTTTAAGTGCTAAAAACATGGGTCTGTGGGACATGTAGCTATCGGATAAATCAAGTGAAGTAGTTGGATAATCTTCAATCAATGTTATAACCACTACTGGACAAATAATGACTAAAAAAAACACCGCTCCTAAACAAGCCATTAGCTTAGAAGCAAAATCACTCCAATCAGCGATTCTACGCACCAAAGCACTTAGCAAAGGGTAAAGCACAAACCCAATCAAGAATAGATTTAACAGGAGAACATGCGGCAGATATGAATCCTGCAATGAGGAAATGCCTGTTGGCTGAGCGTATGGCAAAGGAATGCCTATTGATGCAAATCCTGTTCCATCAGCCTGATGATTGCAATAAGGATGCCACCATGGGATAGCGCAAGTAAGTTCAATGATAATAGTTAAGCTGATTAGCCAAATCCACAGTGAGAGCTTCAAGAATATTTTTGTCATAGCAACGCTATACCACTGGCATCGTCATTTTAAAACTCGGCCGTTTCACTAAAATACCATAATGCTTGGCTAGATTAGGATATTTATCTTGCCAATTTAGCGACTTAAAGCGCAAATCCACATAACCTAACATGCAACCAACGGCAATATCGGCAAGGCTAAACGTTTCGTTTACGCACCATTTTTTCTTGGTAATCTCTAAATTAAGCACTTCTAAGCCGCGCATGACTTTCTCTAACTGTCTATCAATAATGGCTTGCGATTGCTGCGCTTCTGGGCGGCGACCTTCTAGCATCGCGGTAATGGCTGCATCGCAAATGCCGTCGCTAAGCGCCTCCCAGCGGCGCGTGGCGATTTTGCTGGTGTTATCTGGTGGAATTAAATGCGCACCAGGTGCACGATTATCGATATATTCTACAATCACACGCGAGTCGTACAAATCATCACCATCATCTAAAATTAACACCGGCACTTTGCCTAGCGGGTTGTGATTTTTAACGGGACAATCGGGGTCGGCCAGCACCACTTCTTGCAGTGCTAAATCAATATGTTTTTCAAGCGCCACAATGCGTACTTTGCGGGCGTAAGGGCTATTGGGTGTGTATAAAAGCTTCATAATATTTGGGGGCTTTTTAAATTGGCTATCTGCATTATAATGCAATTATGCATACATCTAAATCAGCTGCTCTATTTACCCAACAATACCCGCGCGGCTCGCAAGCGTTTACCGATTTAGTCAACCAAAGTGTCTTTACCGCCATGCTTGAGGATATTGGCAGCGGTGATTTAACAGCCTTGCTAATACCCGAAACTAACGTTGCCGAAGCAACGATTATTACGCGCGAAGATGCCATTATTTGTGGCCAAGATTGGGTTGAAGCTTGCTTTCGCTACGCAAATAAAGATATTGAAATCAAATGGTTAGTGAATGAGGGTGAAAAAGTCGCGGCCAACCAATTGTTATGCAAAATTTCAGGCAATGCGCGCGCCATACTCACTGCCGAGCGCACTGCGCTTAATTTTTTGCAAATGCTGTCTGCAGTAGCCACACACACGCGGCAGTATGTATTGGCGGCATCTGGCACTAAGGTGGATATTTTAGATACGCGCAAAACCATACCAGGCTTACGTTTGCCACAAAAATATGCGGTGACAGTGGGCGGTGGCAGTAATCAACGGCTGGCTTTATATGACGGCATTTTGATTAAAGAAAACCATATTGCGGCCGCGGGCAGCATTGCGGCGGCTTTGGAGCAAGCGGCAAAACTCGATGAAAATACCAGCATTCAAATTGAGGTGGAAAATTTAGATGAGCTGCAACAAGCATTGGCAGCGGGCGCGACAAGCATTTTGCTAGATAACTTTAGCATCCCCGAACTGCGAGAAGCGGTAGCCACAAACCAAGACCGCGCCTTGCTTGAGGCGTCGGGCAGCGTTGACTTAAGCTCGGTGCGCGCAATTGCGCTCACTGGTATTAACAGAATTTCAATTGGCGCGCTGACCAAAAACATTCGTGCCATTGATTTATCGTTACGAATAAAATAGCGTTTAATGAACTTACTCAAGGCATTCAATGATTAAAGCCACTGCCAGCATTAAAGCAAAATCTAAACTTAGCTTGGGCGACTTATTGCGCATGCTGGTAAACGACGGCCGATTAGATAAAGCAGAGGCCGAGAAGCTATACAAAGACCGCAAACTCGATAGCAGCAACTTGCACCCGATTATTATTGTTGGCGAGCAAAAATGGAAAGATTTGCGCGCGCCGCATAAAGTGATGAACGCAGATTTTTTATCGCGCTGGCTTGCAGGCCAAGCGGGGCTTGAGTTCTACCATATTGATCCGCTAAAACTCGATTTCACTTCTGCCGCGCAAATGGTTTCAAAAGCCTACGCCGAGCGGCTTAAAATCATGCCGATTTCTGCCAAAGGGGGCGAAGCAGTTATTGCAACTGCAGACCCTTTTCACGCCGAATGGATACCTGATTTAGAGCGTATTTTGGGTATGAGCATCAAGCTAGTTGTGGCAAATCCGCTAGAAATTAGCCGTTATTTACCCGAAATTTACAGCCTTGCACACTCTATCAGCTCGGCCAACACCGCCAAAGCAGGCCAAATTGTGGGCGTGCAAAATTTTGAGCAGCTGGTTGAGTTAGGCAAAGATAAAAACCTAGACGCCAACGAGCAACATGTGGTCAATATTGTCGATTGGCTATTTAAATATGCGTTTGAACAGCGCGCCAGCGATATTCATTTAGAGCCGCGCCGCAACATGGGCATGATGCGCTTTAGAATCGATGGCGTGCTGCACCAAGTGTATCAATTGCCAAGCAATATTATGAACGCGATTACTAGCCGCATTAAACTGCTTGGGCGCATGGATATGGTAGAAAAACGCCGCCCGCAAGACGGCCGCATTAAAACATTAAGTGGGGATGGCACTGAAATTGAGCTACGCTTATCCACCATGCCAACCGCCTTTGGCGAGAAGCTGGTGATGCGGATTTTTACGCCAGACGTCATCGTGCAAGACTTTATTCAACTGGGCTTCTCTCAAAAACAAGCCGATTTATGGGCGCAATGGACCGCCTCGCCCAATGGCATTATTTTAGTAACAGGGCCAACTGGTTCGGGCAAAACCACCACTTTATATTCCACGCTAAAACAATTGGCCACGCCAGAAGTCAACGTCAGCACGGTGGAAGACCCCATTGAAATGGTAGAGCCTGCTTTTAACCAAATGCAAGTGCAAACCAACATTGGCCTGCACTTTGCAGATGGCATTCGCACGCTCATGCGGCAAGATCCTGATATTATTATGGTGGGCGAAATTCGCGATATAGAAACGGCCGATATGGCCATACAAGCCGCGCTGACTGGTCATTTAGTGCTATCAACGTTGCATACTAACGATTCACCCTCTGCCATCACGCGCTTATTAGATTTGGGTGTGCCCGCTTACTTAATTCACTCATCGGTACTCGGTATTATGGCGCAGCGCTTGGTGCGCACCTTATGCCCATCTTGTAAAGAGCCGCATGATATTACCGATGCACAATGGGCATCTATCACTCACCCATTTAAAGCGGCAAAACCCAACAGCGTAATGAAAGCGGTTGGCTGCATCGATTGCCGCAACACGGGCTACCGCGGCCGCAGCGGCATTTACGAGATGCTCACTATCACGCCGCAATTGCGTAAACTTATTACGCCCAATGCAGATTTAGCTCAACTTAAATTATTAGCCTACCAAGAAGGCATGCAACCCTTAATGCTAAACGGCGCCGAAAAAGTCGCCGCGGGCATCACCACAATTGAAGAGCTGCTGAAAGTCGCGCCGCCGCTAGATCAATAATAAACAAGTTCAATAATATACAAGCTCAATAAAAATACTAGAACAATACTTTTAACCACACAACAATCAGATTCAATCATTCCTGCCTAAAACGATCACCAACATTGATTTTTTGTTGCTTTAGCATCGTTTGCAAGCTGTCCGCCTTGACCAAATGCCGCTAAACCGTTAATGTTTAGGGTTCTACAATTAATCATTTAATTCAAGGTTTTATGGCAACACCCGCAAAAAACGCTAAACCTAATCCTGTTAGCGCACAAACTCAATCTGAGGGCTTAAGCGATGCTCACAAAAAATCGAGCAACCACGATATTAGTGGCGCAGAAATTGTGATTCGCTGCCTAAATGCCGAAAAAGTCAAATTTGTATTTGGCTACCCCGGCGGCGCGGTGCTGCATATTTATGATGAAATTTATAAGCAAAATGGCTTTAAGCATATTTTGGTGCGTCATGAGCAAGCTGCGGTACACGCCGCCGATGCGTTTAGTCGCGCCACAGGGCAAGTTGGCGTGGCGCTGGTTACCAGCGGCCCAGGTGCCACTAATGCGATTACAGGTATTGCCACGGCTTACATGGATTCAATTCCGCTAGTGGTTATAAGCGGCCAAGTGCCAGTACCTGCCATTGGGCTAGATGCGTTTCAAGAAGTGGATATGGTGGGCATTACGCGGCCATGCGTAAAGCATAACTTTTTGGTTAAAGATGTGCGCGATATTGC
>JANOWA010000052.1:0-6147 GCA_031417675.1 Methylotenera sp. | reverse complement strand
GCAATTTCAGTGCCATCACGTTTAATTAACAGCGTATCTGCCGCTAAAACCCTTGGTTTATTGGTTTGCAACACCAAGCTAATTGGGCTAAAGGCTGGTTTGCGCGTACTGCTGTGGATAATATTAAATACCTGATTAATTGGCAGGCCGTGCGCTTCTTCTCGCGACCAGCCAGTTATTTTTTCTGCGGCAATATTAAGGTAATCTATATTGCAGTCAATATCGGTGCAAATGACGGCATCGCTAATCGAATTAAGTGCAATTTCGGCGCGTGTTTTTTCTTTGAAGATAGATTCATCAATAACAATCGGACTGGGCAGGTCAGCTTCAGGGCTTAAAGTTTGTTTTAAGCCGTTTTTAGGTGCTGCTTTATGTGCCAAAATGGCAGGCTGTGACTGATGCTTAGCCGTTTTGTTTTTTGCACTAATTGTTTGTTTTTGCACGGAATATTAACCTTTTTATACATCATCACAGTGAGCTAAAAACCCATTATCCGCGCCAATAAAAAAATTGTCTGTGCATTAACGAACATAGCGCACAAATTGACTAAAAAAATTAAAATTAAAATTAAAAGTTAAGTGGCAATGCCGTGCAAAGCTGGCAATAGCCGATCAAACTCTGCTTTTACCACTTTGTAACATTCACAACTGCGTTTTTCTAAGGCTTTTCTGTTTAATACCGCAATGTGGCCACGGCTATAATTAATTATGCCTTCTCGCTGTAATCGGCCTGCAGCCTCGGTTACGCCTTCGCGGCGCACGCCCAGCATATTGGCGATTAACTCTTGCGTCATGGTCAGCTCATCACTGGCTAATCTATCTAAGCTTAATAGCAACCAGCGACATAGTTGTTGTTCGACCGTATGATGCCGATTGCACACGGCTGTTTGCGCCATTTGCGTGATTAAAGCTTGCGTGTAACGCAACAGTAAACGCTGCACAGGGCCGCCGCGATTAAACTCATCTTTTAGTAATTGCGCTTTTAGGCGATAAGCGTAACCCGCACTTTGCACCACGGCGCGGCTAGAGGTCGTTTCGCCGCCCATAAACAGCGATATGCCCAAAATGCCCTCGTTACCCACCACGGCTATTTCAGCTGCGGCGCCATTTTCCATCACATATAACAGTGAGATGATAGAAGTGGTAGGAAAATACACATGATCCAAAGTGCCGCCAGATTCATACAGCACTTTGCCTAAGGGCAGTTCTATGTGTTCTAAATTAGGTAGTAGCCGACTAAACTCACCAATTAATAACGCATCTAGCAGGTGATTTTGTTTTGGGTTGGCAACAGTCATCATTTCAATCCAATTTTAAAAAATAATTATTTATTATCTAATTGATTATAGTCGCAACAATAGTCTCTGTATGTTCGGTAGGCAACATAGTGAAAATAAGCGTTTATTTTTAAATGAGTGTATTAAATGTAAACCTAAATAAAAGATATGTGTGGCGCCGTACAGACGTGATTTTTTAAGTGATTAGTATTGTGCTTAATCTGCAAATTGATTAATCATTGAAATGCAGATTTCAGTCCTATTTTTTAAATCGTTGTTAAGGAGTAATAAGATGAATGTTGACCAAAAAGGCAAATCGCCAGATAACAAATCACCTAGCAAAATGCCAAAAGATGCTAAAAAATCCAAGTAAATGTTTTAAGCAAATACTTGGTTATTTTTAAGCTTGGTTATTTTTTAAGTTAGAATACGCGCAATCCAACGGCCATTTTCTCTTTCAGAAGCTTGATTGAGAAAATGGCCGTCAAGCAAGGCTCGCAATTAATGTTTAGAATTAATATTGAGAAACGCGCATTATCGATTTGCCAAAGTTTTTGCCTTTAAGCATGCCAATAAAGGCTTGTGGCGCATTTTCTAAGCCATCAGTGATATCTTCTAAAAATTTAATTTTGCCCTGCTGTAACCAAGCGCTCATTTGTTTAACAAACTCGGGGTAGCGGCTAGCGTAATCATCGAAAATAATAAAGCCCTGCATTTTAATGCGTTTACGCAACAATATGCTTTCTAACAAACCTAGCCTATCGGGTCCGTGTGGCAGGCTGGTGTTGTTATAGCTGGCAATCATGCCACAAACAGGAATGCGCGCTTTGATGTTTAATATCGGCAAAACGGCATCAAACACCTTGCCACCAACGCTTTCAAAATAAACATCAATGCCTTTATTGCAAGCATTGCTCAGTTGCTGCGCAAAGTCTTCGTCATGGTGATTTAGGCAAACGTCAAAACCTAACTCATCCACCACATAGCGGCATTTATCTGCGCCACCTGCAACACCAACTACATAGCAACCTTTAATTTTAGCAATTTGCCCAACCACCGCGCCAACAGCGCCGCTAGCGGCAGCAACCACGACTGTTTCATTGGCTTTTGGCTGGCCAATATCCAGCAAGCCCATATAGGCAGTAAAGCCTGGCATGCCCAATATGCCAAGATTCAGAGAAGGTTGTTTAGACTTTTTAACTAATTTAATTAAGCCTTTGCCATTACTTAAGGCATAGTCTTGCCAACCATTTGCACTTAATACCAAATCGCCTAATTTAAAGTCGGCATTTAGCGAAGTTTCAATGATTGACACAGTAGCCCCAACCATTACCGCATCCAGTGCTACTGATGGCGCATAAGATTCGGCATCACTCATACGGCCACGCATGTAGGGGTCTAGCGACAAATACAGCGTACGCAGCAACACTTGGCCATCTGATGGCATTGGCACTATACCTTCCACCAGCTTAAAATTGGCAGCAGTTGGCACACCAATAGGGCGGGTATTTAATACAATTTGTCTGTTAATTGTATTTTTATTGGGTAGATTAAGTGCTTGTTCAGAGGTAACAAATGCAGCGTTTTTCATGGGATTGCGCCTTAAATATTAATGCTTCCTACAAATTAGTCTTTATGCAAAATTTGGTCTGTGCGCAAGCGTACAGACCGAGTATTTAAAATAAAGCATAATCTAAAAAAAATTTAGTTACCTAGGATTAAGGATAATGCAAATATCTACACATCAATCTCTAATAATTGATAAACCCGTTTGGTTTATTACAGGCTGCTCGACAGGATTTGGGCATGAAATGGCCATGCAATTGCTAGAACACGATTACAAAGTGGTGATTACCGCCAGAAATACTGATGATTTAAAAGGGTTTGCAGGCCATGATAATGCGCTTATTTTGCAATTGGACGTGACAGATCAAGCGCAAATTGATGCAGCCGTTAAAACCGCACAAGCTAAGTTTGGCCGTATAGATGTGTTGGTCAATAACGCAGGTATTGGTTATTTTGCAGCGGTTGAAGAAGGCGCTGAGGCTGATATACACAATATTTTTAATATTAATGTATATGGCGTTAGCCGCATGATTAAAGCAGTATTACCCAATATGCGCGCGCTTAAAAAAGGCTTTATTGTTAATTTATCCTCCATTGCTGGGCTATATTCCATTCCCTCTTTAGGCTATTACAATGCCACAAAATTTGCAGTAGAAGGATTGTCTGAAGCGCTTTGGCAAGAGGTTGAGCCATTGGGTATTAAAGTCATGCTGGTAGAACCCAGCGGCTTTAGAACCGATTGGGCTGGGCGCTCTGCCGATGAAAGTAAACAGGAAATTAGTGATTACGCCGCTACAGCGGGCAAGTTGCGCAAAATGTTACGCGATATTTCTGGCAAACAACCTGGCGACCCCGTGCGCGCTGTGCAAGCGATTATTAAAGCGGTTGAATCACCGCAGCCACCGCATCGATTATTATTGGGTAACGATGCGTTTAATGCAGCAACTACGAAGCTAAAAACCTTACAGTCAGAATTTTTAGCGTGGGAAAGTGTGTCTCGCGGCGCAGATTATCCTAAATAGTCGCATTTAACTCAATATATAACATGAAAAAACCTGGCGCGATTGATGAGCTATTGGGCGGCAATACCCAAACCTTTTTATTATTATTAGCAACAGGCTTAGCCGTTTATGTTTGCTACCTAATGGCAATGCCATTTTTACCCGCCTTAGTTTGGGCGTTAGCGTTAGCGGTATTATTTGCGCCACTACAGGTTTGGCTAGAAACAAAACTGAAACATGCTAGCCTAGCCGCTTTAATATCGGTCGTCATTATTAGTAGCTTGGTGATTGTGCCAGCGCTACTGATAGGCCAGCAATTGGCTATTCAAGCGATAAGTGGCGCGCAATTAATAGAAACAAAAGTAGAGTCTGGTGAATGGCGTCGCTTGCTAAATTCGCAGCCAACATTGGCACCAATCATCGAAAAAATTGAGCAACAAATAAACCTGCCCGACACCGTTAAAAGCTTTACGCTGTGGGTGAGCAATTCTGCAGGATTGCTTATTAAAGGCTCTATTTTTCAACTCATTGGGTTTGTCATCACCATTTATTGTTTGTTTTTTTTCTTACGCGATCGCCAATCTGCAAAGCAACATTTGGCAAACTTTCTACCGTTATCAAGCGCACAATCACAGCAACTATTTAAACAATTAGGCGATACGATTCATGCAATTGTTTACGGTACGCTGGCTATTGCTGCCGTTCAGGGTTTCTTGGGCGGGCTAATGTTTTGGTGGCTTGGTTTGCCTGCGCCCCTATTGTGGGGCGTTATGATGGGCTTTTTGGCGGTAATCCCTGTTTTAGGGTCATCGATTATTTGGTTTCCTGCAGCACTGTTTTTAGGCTTAGAAGGTAATTGGGTACAAGCAATTATTTTAGTGGTGTGGGGCATGTTGGTGGTTGGCACGGTGGATAACTTACTGCGGCCAATTTTAGTGGGTAATCGGCTTAATCAGCATACCTTATTGGTTTTTATGTCATTGGTGGGTGGTTTACTGTTGTTTGGCTCATCGGGCCTAATTCTTGGCCCAATGGTGTTGGCGATTACTTTATTTTTAATTGCGATGTGGACTGCTAAAAAACCCAATCAACAGGTTTTGTTAAAGTAAATAATTTAAAACACACTAAACAATGTTGATTGGTGCGCCAATGCGTAAACTAAGCATGGCAATATGCACTTCGCGCAAAAAGCACACAATACCGCCGCTTAATGAAAACATTGATAACACAAATAATCCACCCACAAACCAGCGTAAATTGGTGCCAATAAAGGCATCAACAAACAAGGTTGCAATGAGCAAGCACACCGTTAATGCAGCAAAAGCACAAAAGTTGATGGCATAGCTGGCCAACTTAGCACGTTTAGACAAGCTGGCAAATTCTGCTTTGGCATCTACCATTTGGATTGCTTCTAAATCAACCCATTTTATTTCAATTTGACGCGCTCTATCAATAATACGCGCTAAGCGGTTAGACATCACTGCAAGCAGCGAACCAATGCCCGTAATTAAAAATACGGGCGCAATCGCCAATTCAATGACATGTGCAATGGTTGAAACTTCTTGCGTTAACGGCAACATGATTAGCAATTAACGCTAATATTATTTTGCACGTTCCAAACGCCCCGTGTACTAGATGCAGATTTAGCGGCAAGCGTGGCATCGTGCCAATTGTCAACCATGCCAGATAACGTTACTTCGCCCATGCGCACCTCTGTCAAAATATGGTCAGCGCCATCGCCCAAATGGCGTTTTAAAGCCTGTTCAATATCTGTTTTTATATCATGTGCCGAGACGACTTGCTTAATGCTTATTTTGTTATCAATGCCTGCAACGCCAACTAAATGCCCGATGGTTTTCAGTATTGCGTCTTCTTGATATTGACAATCAACCACGCCCGTAAGCGTAACCCAAGCGTTTTCTACGGTCACCTCAATGTCGCACTCGTTACAATACGTCATCCATTGCAGTAAATTAATCGCCCTAAAAGTAATTTCAATATCCGATTTTTTGACAGCGTCTTGCATAAAAATAGTTAAGTTAACTGCAGTGGCATTCACGCCAGAAACGCGTTTAATAGAGCGCTCAACGTTTAATTTTTCTGCTTGATTGTTCACATATCCAGTTAAAGTGACATCACCATTAAGCACCTCAACTTGAATATGCGTTGCATCAATTGATGGATCCCATTTTAATTCTGCAATAATATCTTGCTGTATTTGCGTGTCGGTTTTTTTCATTGCTAGCTCCTATTAATTTTTAACAGACCGCTATAATGCTAGCAATATTTTAGCTAATTCATTAG
>JANOWA010000051.1:0-2470 GCA_031417675.1 Methylotenera sp. | reverse complement strand
TGCCAAAGCCAGCCGAAATTGCTGAGGAAGACGACCCCAGAGCCGAGCTAGTACGCCGTTTGATGGAATACGAGGCGATTAAACTCGCCGCGCAACGTTTGGATGCCAAGCCAAAAGTGGGCGAAGAAATAACTGTAGCCGCCGCATATTATCAACACATTGCCGAAACTAAACCGATTGAGGTGAGTTTGGATGAGCTGGTAGAAGCCTGGCGCAATGTGCTTAAGCGCGCCAAATTGAACACGCACCACAAAATCGGCAAATCTGAACTCTCGGTGCGTGAGCATATGAGCCAGATTCTACGGCGCTTAAAGGCCAATGGCATGATGGAGTTTTCAGAACTATTTAGCTCAGAAATAGAAGTATTAGCCAAGTTAGTGGTGAATTTTTTAGCGATTTTAGAGCTGGCGAAAGAAGGCTTAATTCGCATTACCCAGCAAGAGCCGTTTTCGCCAATTTATTTGCAAGCGAATGTGAGCGAATGAAGGGTTTCTCCCTCACCCGCGCTATCGCGCACCCTCTCCCGTTTGCGGTAGAGGGTTATTGATGCCGCTGTTTTAGCCCCACGCCCGCAGGCGGGAGAGGGGTTGGAGTGAGGGCGTTTTGAGTTTAGAAAGAATTGCATGAAAGAACCTGACAACATTACCGAATTTAAGCAGATTTTAGAGGCTGCTTTATTAACTGCTGGCCAGCCATTGAGCCTTGACGAGATGCTAAAGCTATTTGCAGGCCGCATGGAGCGCACCACTTTGCGTATGTTGTTGGATGAAATTAAGCTGGATTGGAACGAAAAAACCTTAGAATTAGTGCAAGTTGCTACGGGTTATCGCTTTCAAGCCAAATCACAATTCAGCGAATTTATCGCGCGATTAAGCCCAGAACGTCAGCAAAAATATAGCCGTGCGGTGATGGAAACGCTTGCTATTATTGCCTATCGCCAGCCCGTTACGCGTGGCGATATTGAGCAAATACGCGGTGTTGCGGTTAACCCCAATGTCATGCGCCAATTGCAAGAGCGCGATTGGATTGATGTGGTTGGTCAGCGCGAAGTGCCTGGGCGGCCATCGCTTTATGCAACCACTAAACACTTTTTAGATGACCTTAATTTACGCAGCTTGGCCGAGTTGCCGCCATTTGAAGATTTTGCTCAGACTGAAATTCCGCTATAAATTTTGCCGCCGATGAACGCAGATACACGCCGATAAAAGCGGATTTATGTTCTAAATATTGTATTCAACACTAGACGCAGTAAAAACTACGTTTGGCAGAACTAAAGAACCTTAAATTTGTATTTTTAGGGTTTTTATCTGTTTTTTATCGGCGTGCATCTGCGTTTATCGGCGGCTAATAAAGGTTTTGACCTTAAACTGCTGTAAAATCACGCCTTTAGACACATCAAAAGTTCACTATGGCACGTCCATTCAAACAACAGCGCGACCCACAAGCCGCCCCTCGTCGTCCAAAAACTAGCTTTACCAAGTTAGCGATTGACGAAAATGCCTTGCCAGAACCAACGCAGCGCTTGCACAAGCTGCTTGCTATGCAAGGGCTAGGCTCACGTCGCGATATGGAAGAGTTGATTGCTAGCGGCCGCGTGACGGTGAATGGCGAGATTGCTAAACAAGGCCAAGGCGTCACACAATATGACATTGTGCGTATTGATAGCCGCCCAGTTCGCATCTCGTTTGAGGCAGAGTTGCCACAAGTATTGATTTACCATAAGCCAGAAGGCGAGATTGTTAGCCAAGACGACCCAGAAGGGCGTGCCAGCGTGTTTGATAAATTGCCAAAAATCAAGCAAGGTAAGTGGATAGCCATTGGCAGGCTGGATATGAACACTTCAGGCTTGCTGATTTTTACTAACTCGGGTGATTTAGCCAACCGTTTTATGCACCCAAGATACGAAGTAGAACGCGAATACGCGGTGCGTATATTTGGTGAATTAACCGAAGAACAGATGAGTATGCTCACGCAAGGTATTGAGCTAGAAGATGGCCCTGCGGCCTTTGACAGCATTAGCGCCCAGGGCGGCGAGGGTGCAAATCATTGGTATCAAGTGATTTTGCGCGAGGGTAGAAACCGCGAAGTGCGCCGTTTATTTGAGGCGTTTCAAATGCCAGTTAGCCGCTTAATGCGCGTGCGTTTTGGCCCTGTTAATTTACCACCACGCGTTAAACGTGGCGCGATGCTTAAGCTAGAGCAAAAACAAGTGGTGGATTTGCTGGAATGGGCAGGCTTAGAAGCGCCAAAAACGCCGCTACGCCAGCTTAATCAACGCGAAAAAGACAAAGCGACAACAGTTTTTGTGCCAAAAGTGCGCAAACAACGCGGCAGCGTTTTAAATAGAAAACCGCCCGAATTGGGCGAGGATGGCAAGCCTGTGTATAAAGCGAGAACTGATGCGGCTAGAGGCGTTGAAGCTAAAAAGCCATCACCTAGAAAATCTGCGAATAGACGCATCAGGCAGACT
>JANOWA010000050.1:0-4966 GCA_031417675.1 Methylotenera sp. | reverse complement strand
GACCTAGCCGCAAAAGCGATTTATGAGTTTGTATGGGATGAGTATTGCGATTGGTATTTAGAGCTAGCCAAAGTGCAGCTGCAAGCGGAACGCCCAAACCAAGTGCAGCTGCAAGCGGAACGACCAAACCAAGTGCAGCTGCAAGCGGAACGTAAAAATGAAGTGCAAATAAGCCCTCAGCCCAACCCTCTCCCAGAGGGCGAGGGGGCATCTTTTGCGGCAGAACAACGTGCTACGCGTCGTACTTTGTTGCGTGTGTTAGAAACCATTTTACGCTTAGCACACCCCATTATGCCGTTTATTACCGAAGAAATTTGGCAAACTATTGCGCCCATGACAGGTGTGAACAAACCAAGCATTATGCTGCAACCGTACCCAAAACCGCAGCCAGATAAGTTAGATGAGGCAAGTGAAGCGTGGGTTGCGCAATTAAAGCAAATGGTTGATGCCACGCGCAGTTTGCGCGGCGAAATGGGCATTTCACCAGCCGAGCGCGTGCCACTTTTTGCGGCTGGCGATACCGTTAAATTAGTCGAATACGCCAGTTATTTAAAAGCGTTAGCCAAGTTAGATGCGGTGACGATTTCAAAAGAACTGCCAGAAGCTGATGCGCCTGTGATGTTAGTGAACGACTTTAAATTAATGCTAAAAGTAGAAATTAACGTGGCTGAAGAAAGCGCACGGCTGGCCAAAGAAATCGCCAGAATTGATGCAGAAATTACTAAAGCCAATAGCAAGCTAAACAACGAAAGCTTTGTAGCGCGCGCGCCAGCTGAAGTCGTGGCACAAGAAAAAGCCCGCGTGGCAGAATTTAGCACGAGTTTAGAAAAGCTAAAAGCCCAACTAGCAAAACTAAAATAGCATACCTAATTTAGTTTTAATGGAATGATTTGCCAGACTTAACATCTTATTGGCTTATGAGCGAAAATAAAGATAACCGTGCTGAAAATATGGCCGACGAAATTATGTGCACATGCAGTGGCACCACGCGCGGAAAGATTTACGACTTAGTCATGCAAGGCAAAGATTTTGAGGCCATATCGCAGTGGACAGGCGTTAATACGGGCTGTAGCGGTTGCGAATGGGATATATCTGAGTTTGTTAAAGCGCTGATAGAACAGCAGCAATCAGCCAAAAATTAGCTACTTAAATTTAACTATTGGCTGTCGCCTGCGCTCCGCAGCCATTACAAAATTTACTAAACGCGCTTTTGCGAAAGCCGCAGGCACCGCATTTGTTATGCAAGCCAATGCCGCAATGCGGGCAAAAATCGTTACGCGTATCTTTTAAATCCACACCGCGCTCGCACCCTGGGCAAACGCCTTTACTTAAGCGCGTTAATGCTACATCGTAACTTAACTCTTCGCGCCGCACTAATTGCGGCTGTGCTTCGGCTAGTTTTTGTTTTTCTAAATATTTGTTCAGCGAAATAATCGCATAGCGACCAGCAACAATGGTTAAAATGATGCCCACAATATAGCGAATATAGCCGCCATAACTAGGCAAGTATGGCACTAGCTCTACAAAAAATGCAAACAGCGCAAAGTAAATAAAGCCCCATACAAATGGCCAATAGGTTGTTTTGCGTTTTTTAACAAATAACCAAGCGGCAATACCTAACAGCGGCAAGGTTAATGCTAGGCGATATAAAAATACATGCATTTCTTGCTGACGCCACTTTGCATCTAATTGTTTTTGCGCAGCATTTTCTAATACGCCGAGTTTTTCTTGCAATTTGCGCTCATTTTGCTCGGCATCTACTGATAATTGCGCAACCTTGTCCACTTCTACCGCAGCTTTTCGTTCCTGCGCTTTTAGATCATCTAATGCGCTAGAGCGTTTAGTGACTTCGTCATTTTGGCTACTTTGTTCTGTCGCTTGACGCGTGGCAATCCAATTGTTAAAGGTATCTTTAGCGCTGTTATAGTTGTTGCTGGCGGCGGTTAATTTAACTTGCGCTTGATTGGCAGAATCGTATAAATCAGTGCGAATACGGCTAGTTTCTTTTAGATTGCCACGCAAGGTTTCGGCGGCTGGCTTATCGATAAAGTCTTCTATGGTGTAGTTTTTTTCTACCTGCGGTAAATCACCAATAATAGTGCTGCCAAGCCCTGTTAAAAAGCTGGCAAAAATAAAGGCAATTAACCATAAACCACGGTTAAACCACTTTTCAGATAATCGCAGTCCTTTGCTCATCACTGGCTCCTAAATAAACAAGTTAACATCTGATTCACCTGCAAACTCAAAAAAAGTCGCCGCACCGCCATATTCAATTTCATCAATAAAATCAGATTTTTTAAAATCGAACAAATCCACTGTCATTTGGCAAGCAATCAACTTTACACCCGCATCAATGCAGGCCGTGCGCAGCTCATCAATACTGGCAACGCCTTTGCTGGCGATTTTTTGTTTCATCATCATGGTTGCCATACTTTCCATGCCAGGCATCATTTGCACAAAATTTGGCATGGGTACTGGCATGGGCATGGCGGGGTTACCCAATGGCGAGACGCTTAAATCACTTAAATCTTTTTTAAGCAGCGTTAAGCCATAAAACGTAAAAAATATTTGCACTTCGTAATCAAGCGCAGCGGCCGTAGATGCCAAGATAAAAGGTGGGTATGCCCAATCAAGCGAGCCTTTGGAAGCAATTAAGGCCAGTTTTTTAGCCATGCTAAGTGTTAAGCGGTACGTTTTTTAATATAAAAGGTCAATACGCCGTCTGCGTCATCCAGTTGCAACAGCTCGTGACCAGTTTGCTTGCAAAACGCTTGAAAATCTTTAACCGCGCCAGGGTCGGTTGCCATAATTTTTAACGTTTGACCCGCTTCAATTTCACTTAAACCTTTTTTGCAGCGCAAAATAGGTAAAGGACAATTCAAATTTTTTGCATCTAACTCTTTATCGAATTCCATTCGTTTCCAATCATCACCATAAACTATATCGATTATTTTTTCTTGCTTAACATATAGCCCGCTTTACCCCATGCAATCACACCGCCAACCAAGTTAAACACATCTTTAACCCCTTTGTTGACCGCGAAATCGGCCGCATGAGCCGAGCGTACGCCGCTGTGACAGTAAAAAACCACTGTATTTGCATTCATCAGCTTTTCGTATTGTAATGGCAACATCGAGAGCTGAATATGCATTGCACCAGGAATAATGCCGCGCGCCACTTCATCGTCATTACGTACATCCACCAATAGCACTTTGGGCTTGGTGACCAGCTCGAATAAATCGCTTGCCTCAATTTCAGAATAACTTTTCATGATGAACCTTAATCAATATGCTTATTGTACACATGAAATAGCGGTTGTGAATGCCTAGCGCAAGTAGGATTGATTGGGAACATAAAATTTCCCGCGCTTATACGCGTTTAAAACTTAAGATGTTCGCGCACTAATCGCTTCAGTTCTGGTACGCACGATCCACATTCGGTGCCGCATTTAAGCTTGTTTTGCAGGGTGATTAAATCGGCGCCTAGTTCGATATTATTGATGATTTCATTTTGTGAAACATCTAAACAATTGCAGACAATCTTGCCTCGACCTTTTTGGCCTGTTGGCGGCGCAGATAAAGGTGCAAGCGCCCAGCGGCGCAGCTCGTCGCTAAATTGGCCAGTGGTCATGACATCCTTTAGCCAATCGGCGGCAAGGGTTTCGCCCACTAAACGCACCCCAGTGACTTTGCTTTTACCCTCAATATTTTCGACTAAAATGCGTTTACTAATGCCACGTTTTGCGTCGTTATAGTTTAGGCAAGGTGCATCGTCGGTCATGCCCAAAATAGTATCAATTTGCGCAATTATATTTGTTTCTGGCGCAGCCTCGTGTGCGGCGCGCAGCATCAGCATGCCAATGCCATCTGCAGATTCACGCCCAAATAAGCCGCAGCTGGCATAGGTAAAGTGTGGTAATAATACGCGAATGGCTTGCAGCTGGTTTAAGTCTTTTAGTGAGCGCATCACCATCATGCGCCAAGGCAGCGCTAACTTTTGTATTTTTATCGCCGTGTGTTTTAGCTCGGGCTGTTTAGATGTCTTGTCAACATTAGGCGGCATCAGCGCGTTGACGCCCAAGCCGTGCATAAATTGGCTGCCCCAATGCATGGCAATAAAGGTTTGTGCAGGCTGCATTTCATCACTCATCAACACGGGTAATACAAGGCTGCCACGTTTATTGCTCACTTTAACAATATCGCCAGTTTTTAAATCGCGGCGTGTCATGTCATCCGCGCACATATTGATGCTGGCTTCTTCCACATGGTTATACAGCTGTGCAGCGCGGCCTGTACGGCTCATGCCGTGCCATTGATCGCGCAAGCGACCTGTTAATAAATGTAATGGATGCCGTGCATCAGTTTTATCCGCAGTGCCTTTATAAGCTGCGTTAATAAATTGTGCGCGGCCATCAGGTGTTTGAAAGATGCCGTCACTATAAAGTCTTGCATTCTCTAGCGAAGTCGATTGCCCCTCTCCCCCCGCACTCTCGCGCAGGCGGGCGAGGGTGCTATTGGTAAATGGCCATTGTTGCGGGCCTTGCTCGTTCAGTAGCGAGTAGCTTAAGCCCGTTATGTCTAAATCGCGGCCACGTGTGGTTTCGCGATGTTCATTAAATATTTGCTCGGTATTGGCATAGTCAAATAAATGGGCGCTTTTAGCTAAACGTTTTTCTAAACGCTGCGCAAAATCTACCATAATCGCCCAATCATGCCTGGCCTCAGCGGGTGGTGGCACAGCAGGGTTGACGCGGGTAATGCGGCGCTCAGAGTTGGTTACGGTGCCTTCCTTCTCGCCCCATGTGCTGGCTGGTAGCAATACATCGGCATATTGGCAAGTATCAGTATTGTTAAACGCATCTTGCACGACTACTAATTCTGCATTCTCAAGTGCGGCAAGCACATTATTCAAGTCTGGCATCGAATGCGCGGGGTTAGTACAGGCAATCCAAATCGCTTTAATTTCA
>JANOWA010000049.1:0-8834 GCA_031417675.1 Methylotenera sp. | reverse complement strand
ATACTATTGCCAAAATCAACGTTTAAGCCACAACCAGACATAGCGCGTCCAAGCGTTGCAGTATTAATACCCGCCCATAACGAATCTGCAGTCATCACAAATACCATTCAAACCATACTGTCGCAGCTTAAGGCGCAAGATCAACTGTTGGTTGTGGCCGATAACTGTACCGATGATACTGCCAGCATCGCTAGAAATTTAGGTGCAACAGTTGTCGAACGCTTTAATGTAACGCTTCGTGGCAAGGGCTATGCGCTCGATCATGGCATTCAATATCTACATAATACGCCACCGCAAGTGGTGATGATTATTGATGCAGATTGCAGCATTTCAGCCGATTTTATTCAAGTTTTAGCGCAAGCTTGCTTGCAGTTGCAACGGCCAGTTCAGGCTTTAGATTTAATGCTCGCGCCAGCTAACCCTAGTTTAAAAATGAGAATAGCAGAATTTGCGTGGGCGGTAAAAAATAAAGTGCGACCACTTGGTTTTAAGGCGCTGGGATTACCTTGCCAGTTAATGGGTACAGGCATGGCTTTTTTATGGCACGATATTACAAAAATGAGCCTTGCCAACGGTCATATTGCTGAGGATATGAAATTAGGTATTGATTTT
Organism: Methylotenera sp.; assembly: GCA_031417675.1. Lineage (GTDB taxonomy): Bacteria > Pseudomonadota > Gammaproteobacteria > Burkholderiales > Methylophilaceae > Methylotenera_A. Next base: position 8,222 of record JANOWA010000049.1, on the reverse strand, counting down.
TGTCGCGCCGCTAAAGCGCCCGTTTTTATACCCGATGTGTTGGTCACTAGCTTGTTTCCACAAGGCGAGAAGGCCAGCACAGCACAACGCGCGCGCTGGGAGCACGGCCATCTAGGCACGATCATTAATGAGGCACCTAGCTTGATAGTAGAGGCCTTGAAAACGCGCAATATGCAGATGTTTGGCTTGGCTTGCGATTTAATCGTGCCGCCGTTAGCGGTATTGGTACTGTTGTGTGTCGCCATTTTTGTTGTCAGTTTTATCGCTTCAGCACAATTGGCTTTGCTGTTATCAAGCCTTTTATTAGCGGCGCTTACCATTGCGGTGTTACTCGCATGGCTATTTTTTGGGCGGCAAATCATCAGCTTTCAACAACTCTGTTATGCCCCAATTTACGCCCTGATTAAAATCCCGTTGTACATTAAATTTTTCCTCAATCGCCAAGTAGAATGGGTGCGCGCTAAGCGTGATTAATAAAGGCAGTATGGCTAAAATGACTTTTTCAAACGATAAAAATAAACGTGTACACCTGTTTGGAGTTGATATTGATTTGCTATCAATGGCAGAAACGGTGGGCTTAATTCGGCAATGGCTTAAAGCACCTGAATCGATCTGCAAATTTGTTGTGACACCCAATGTCGATCATATTGTTAAAGTGCAAACGGATGTAGGGCTGCAAGCGGCATATAACAAGGCCTCACTCATCGTCACCGATGGCAAGCCAGTCGTTTGGGCAGCCAATCTATTGGGCGTGACCATCCCTGGCACAGTCTCAGGCAGTGATTTAGTGCCTGCTATTTTTGACGACGCACAAGCCAAGCAAACGCCATTAACGGTGTTTTTATTAGGTGCCATGCCAGGTGTCGCAGAACGCGCAAAAGCAGTGATTCACGCCAAATGGCCAATGATAAAGGTGGTAGGTACGCTTAGTCCAGACTTTGGCTTTGACAAAAAAGAAGCCGATTCAAAAGCGATTTGTTCGATTGTAAACGCTAGCAAAGCGGATTTGTTAGTGCTAGGCTTGGGTGCGCCTAAACAAGAAGTTTGGATTACGCACTATGCGCCGCTTTTAACTGTAAAAGTTGCACTGTGCGTTGGTGCAACTATCGACTTTTTGGCTGGCGAAAAAGCCCGTGCGCCCATATGGATGCGCAAACTAGGCTTAGAATGGTTGCATCGTATGTTGTCAGAGCCTAAACGCCTTGCAAAGCGCTATTTTATTGATGCGATTGTATTTCCCAAACTCGTTTTTTGCGAGTGGTTAAGCCGCCGTTAACTAGCAATTATTTCAGCATACGATTAAGTTCATCAAAGATGTTTGTGATGCAGCCCAGTTTTTTATTTAAGCGAACCGTGAAACGGTTTTTTGCAAGCGGTTTAATGGCGCTGTCACTGCTGTATTTTTTCTCTACCGCTGCCTATGCGATAGATTTTTTGCATCAAACGACGCCGAGCATTCAGCCTGCAGATGTAGCCGTGGTGGTCAACTCGCAAGATGCTAATAGCAAGCTGATTGGCGATTACTACTTAAAGGCAAGAGGTATTCCAGCTAAAAACTTAATTGTGGTGGATATCCCCAAAGTACCAAGCTTAGGGCTGGTGGATTTTGAACAATTACGCAAAGCAATCGACGCGCAGCTTAGCCCGAATTTTCAAGTGATTGTACTGATGTGGACAACGCCTTACGCGGTTAATTGCAACTCGATTACATCCGCGATTACTTTAGGCTATAACGCAAAGCAATGTGAAGATGGCTGTGCAGTTGGCAAGAAAAATCCATATTTTAATAGCGCATCTAAAAACCCAGCAAACGATTTAAACATGCGCTTATCAATATTACTACCAACAGACAATATTGAATTAGCTAAGGCAATCATAGACAGGGGAGTATTAAGTGCGTTTAAACTGAACGAATCAACAGGCTATTTTTTAAAAACCAGCGATGAAGCCAGAACCAAGCCACGCGCGCAGTTTTTTCCTAGAGATTTAACCAAGCTAGCATCAAAAAAAATTGTGATGCGCACTATTCACGCCGATAGTATCAAAGATAAAACAGATATTATGTTTTATTTCACGGGCCTAGTTTCAGTGCCCAATCTAGAGACGCTTAACTTCATGCCAGGTGCGATTGCTGACCATTTAACCTCCACAGGTGGGATTCTGTATAATGATAGCCAAATGTCCAGCCTAAAATGGCTAGAAGCGGGCGCTACAGGGAGTTATGGATCGGTATCAGAGCCTTGTAATTATTGGCAAAAATTTCCAAACCCAAAAGTGCTAACTGCACATTATTTAGCGGGCGAAACTTTGGTAGAAGCTTATTGGAAAAGCGTTTATTGGCCGTCACAAGGCTTAATTTTGGGCGAACCATTAGCTGCACCCTATTATAAAAACGAGTATAAAAACCAGCATAAAAACTAGGGCTATCAATTTTTACCTATAAATGGCATATAAATTGCTAATAACATTACTTGATGTCTAAATTAAGCTGAATAAAATACACTATCTATTACAAAAAAGTTAAGAGCCGCCTTTGAATTTTCAACTAACAAGCAATCAAAAATTATTTATTTTCGCTTTAATAATGGCGTTTGTGGCCTATTTTGGCGGCTTGAGCGATTTAGTCACAAGGTGGAATAAACAAGAAGAGTATGGCCACGGCTACTTTATTCCGCTCATTACCTTGTGGTTTTTATGGTCGCGTAAAAGTGCATTAATTGCCAGTATTGGTGAATCTTCATGGGTAGGGCCAGCATTGATTGCCATTGCTACAATTGGTTTAATATTAGGTGAATTATCGGCTATTTTTGTGTTAATTCAATTTGGATTTATATTAACAATCATCGGTTTAGTGCTGTCGTACGGCGGAAAATCCTTATTAAAAGTTTCGTACTTGCCAATCGCATTTTTGTTATTTGCCATTCCATTGCCCTATTTTGTTGGCGCGCAGCTGTCATGGCGTTTACAAATAATATCGTCTGAGCTTGGCGTTCATATTTTAAGGCTACTCGGCAACTCGGTTTACTTAGAGGGTAACGTGATTGATTTAGGGGTTTATAAGCTTCAAGTTGTAGAAGCATGCAGTGGCTTGCGTTACTTATATCCGCTGCTTAGTATCAGTTTTTTGATGGCTTATATGTATAAAGCAGCCTTATGGAAGCGTATTCTAGTATTTTTATCGGCTATTCCCATTACGATTGTGATGAATAGTGTGCGCATTGCAATGGTTGGTATTTTGGTTAACCATTGGGGCAACGGTATGGCCGATGGGTTTCTACATTATTTTGAAGGCTGGATTGTTTTCATGATCTGCCTGTTGATATTAGTTGCAGAAATTTTACTGCTTGAAAAATTTGGTCAAAAACGCAGCTTTTGGCAAGCCGTCGATGTACCCGTCGTACAGGCAGTAGCGCCAGTAGGCACGGAAATATCACCGAGCAAACCTTTATTGATTAGTATTGCCATTATTTTGGCCTCTTTGTTGGCTGTCACTGTATTAGGCGGGCGGCAAGAGATTATTCCCGCACGGGAGAAATTTGTCACCTTTCCCACTAAAATAAACGGCTGGCTTGCCAAAGAAGAAAGCTTAGATAAAGCCACAGAAACGTTTTTAGGCGTCGATGATTACTTACTGGCCGACTACAAAGAGCCCACAAAAGGCTCGATTAATTTTTATGTGGCTTACTATGCATCGCAACATAAAGGCGTATCACCACATTCGCCACAAGTCTGTATGCCGGGTGGCGGCTGGGTGATTTCTTCATTAGACAGAATTGAGATTCAAGTAGCCAATAAAAAAGACTTTTATGTGAATCGCACCGTGATTAATAAAGATAATCATCGTCAAGTGGTTTACTATTGGTTTGAGCAGCGCGGCAGGCATATTGCGAATGAGTACTATATGAAATGGTATTTGTTAAAAGATGCCATTCAGCGCAATCGAACAGACGGTGCGTTGGTTCGCGTAACAACCTATTTACGCCCAACCGAAAATGAAGCAGCGGCCGATAAGCGCATACAAGAATTTTTGCATGATAGCTTGCCATTGCTAGATGACTATGTACCTAAGTAGTTGTAATTAAACAGTATGTATCAACTTATTAACTTAACGAATCAATATAAAAAATAGTGCACCAAATAGCACTAGAAAAAGCTCGGGATAATTAAACTATGATGAAAAAAAACGTATTCAATTTATTCGTTACTGCATTGCTGCTAACGTTGCTTGTTGCCTGTTCTTCGCCAGAAGAAAAAGCAGAAAAATATTACCAAAAAGGCATGGCTTTACTAGATAAAGACCCTGCAAAAGCTAAGTTGGAGTTTCAAAATGCGTTGCAAATTAAAAAGAACATGTCTAAAGCCATGTATGGGCTTGGGCTTGCGGCAGAGCGAGAGGGCGATTGGAAAGGCGCGTTTGCTTTAATGCGCGAAGTGGTCGAGCAAGACCCAAAAAACATCAACGCCATCGTTAAACTGGGCCAAATATTTTTAGCCGCAGGTAAATTAGATTTTGCGCTCGAAAAAAGTACAAAAGCACTGGAATTAGATAAGAATAATGTAGCGGCATTAAACCTATATGCCGCGATTCAGCTCAAGCAGAACAATTTAAAAGGCGCGCTAGAAACCGCAAACTTAGCCTTGGCGCAAGATGCACGTAATCAAGATACTTTTTTAGTGCTGGCCAATATCAGCTTGGCTGAAAACGATAGTACTAAAGCGATTGCCTATTTTGATCAAGCCTTAGCAGGCAATGAAAAAAATCTTACAGTTCAGTTTTTAAAAGCAAAGGCGCTTGAGGCTTTATCAAAATCAGAAGAAGCCGATAAAACTTATCAAAAAATGGTGCAAATGTTTCCTGATAATGCGTTTGTTAGAAAAACCTATGCACAGTTTTTAATGAAAACCAATCGCGCCAACGATGCAGAGCTGCAATTGCGTGCAATTGCAGATAGTTCGCCCGATAACTTAATTGCTAAATTGGATGTCATCAACTTTATTTTGGCGAGTAGAGGCGGTGTTGCAGGCCGCACCGAGATGGAAAGCTATGTAAAAAAAGAGCCGAAAAATTATGAGTTGGCATTTGCCTTGGGCGATTTATATCGTGCGCAAAAAGATTCTGTTGCAGAGGAGAAGCTGCTCAATCAAATCATAAAACAGGCTAGCGGTAGTCCGCCAGGCTATAAAGCGCAGGGTCTAATTGCTTACAAGTTGATGGCTGACCGCAAAAATGCCGAAGCAAGTAGGCTGTTAAATGAGATTATTTCTGCCGATAAAAGTAATACGCTTGCACTTACTTTAAGGGCAAACTTGGCGATGCAGGCTAAAAATTATGACGCGGCCATCTCTGATTTGCGTTCTGTACTGAGAGATTCACCCGATTCAAGTAATGCTGCTTTAATGTTGGCTACCACTTATGAAAACGCTGGGTCGGCAGAATTGGCGGAAGAAAACTATATAAAAGCGCTAGATACTAGTAAATTATCTGCACAATATGGCGTGCCTTATGCACAATTTTTACTGCGCCGCAAACAGCCAGAACGCGCCGAGAAAGTGCTGGAAAGCATGTTGTCAGCGCATCCAAATGATATGCAGGCGATGCGCGCATTTGCACAATTTAAAATTGCAAAAGGCGATTATGCTGGCGCACAAGCATTGGCCGACCGCGTCAAAAATACGTATGCACAAAGCCCGATCACAGACGAAATTTTAGGTGCAATTTCTGCTAACAAAAATGATTTGGTTGGGACGATTAGCTCACTGAAGCGCGCTTATGAAAAATCGCCAAATGACATTAAGTTAATCAACGCGATTGTTAATACCTATGTGCAAGCGGGTAAAACGCAAGATGCAATCGCATTTATGCAAGCGGTTACAAAAGCCAGCCCTAACAATGCAGAAGCTAAGCTATTATTGGGTCAGCTTTTTGCCTCTGCGGGCATGTCACAAAATGCGATACAAATCTTTAATGGCCTTATTCAAACCAGCCCTAATATGGTTGTCGCCTATCAACGGCTTGCATTAGAACAAGTGAGCACTAAATTTAAGGTGGAAGCTGAAAAAACGATTGAGCAAGGTCTAAAAATAGCCCCAAACGATTTTGGCCTTATGCTGACGCAAGCCAGTATTTACGAGGCTTCTGCCAAGTATGATAATGCCATTTCAGTTTACGAAAAATTAATTGTAGATAGACCTGATTCAGATATTGTGGTTAATAATTTGGCCAGTTTGTTATTAGATGCTCGCACCGATAAAGCATCGTTTGAGCGCGCTTATCAGCTGATTAGCAAAGCAAAAACCAACCTAATGCCACAGTTTATGGACACATTGGGATGGGCGAGTTACAAAGTAGGTAAGCTAGACCAAGCAGAAACTGCATTAACAAAAGCAAGTGAACAAATGCCCGAAGAGGCTATATTTCATTACCATTTGGCAAAAGTATATATGGCTAAAAATGACCATGTTTCAGCCAAGCAAGCCCTGCAAAAAGTCATTAAATATTCAACTGATGCTAAATTTGAGCAAGATATTGCAATGAAAGATGATGCGATCGCGCTGTTACAATCATTGCAAGTATCTAACTAGACAGGTTTATTGATATGTACGAAGCACATTACGGGTTTAAAGAGAAGCCCTTTACTATTCAGCCAGATCCAGATTTTTTATTTTTAAGCGATCGGCATAGCATGGCTTACACCATGCTTGAATATGGCGTGCAAAATCGGGCCGGGTTTTCAGTTATTTGTGGCGACATTGGTTGTGGAAAAACCACGTTATTGCGGCATTTAATTAACAATCTTGGCGATGAGCTTACAGTCGGCATTGTCTATAACACGCATCAAGATATGGATGATTTGGTGAGTTGGATTATGATGGCGTTTGATCAGCCGTACGAGGGAAAATCGTACTTAGCCTTATTTGATGCATTTCAGCAATTTTTAATACAAGCATATGTGACGAATAAGCGCGCAGTTTTAATCATTGATGAAGCGCAGAACTTAAGCCCAAAAGCCTTAGAATCGCTGCGCATGCTGTCAAATATTAATGCCGATAAAGATCAACTGTTGCAGGTGATTTTGGTAGGCCAGCCCGAGCTAAGAAGCTTACTGCGCCGCCCCGATATGAAGCAGTTTTTTCAGCGTGTATCGGTTGATTACTATATTCCACCGTTAAAGCCCGCAGAAGTCGCCAAATACATTCAGCACCGCTTACACGTGGCTGGCCGAGATGAGCCTTTGTTTACATCGGCTGCGGTGCGATTTATAAGCCAAGAAACCCAAGGTGTGCCGCGCAGCATTAATATTTTGTGTGATACTGCCTTGGTGTATGGTTATTCGGCTAACACACAAAAAATTGATCTTAAATTGGTGCGTAAAGTTATTAAAGATAAAGTTGAATATGGCGTTTTAAGTTCTCAAAACACCCTCTCTGCTGATTAATTAACTTCTTCACTTAGCATCTGCAAGCTGATTGAGGCATCTGCAAGTTGATTGGTGCCCAAAACAGGACTCGAACCTGCACGTCTTTCGACACAGGTATCTGAAACCTGCGCGTCTACCAATTCCGCCATCTGGGCAATTAATCGTTTAAACTAGCAACTATCAAACGAGTAACTGGGCTAAAATCACATTTAGCCCGTTAAATTCTATAGAAAGCTCAAAACTTGTCAACCAAAAAACATAATCCGCGTAGCAACGATCCACATGCAGGCAGAGAAGCCGCGCAGTATGAAGCGCCGCTACCAAGCCGCGAGTTAGTGCTGCAATTGCTGGCCGATCAAGGCATTCCGCTGTCGGTGGAGCAGGTGTACACGCTGTTGGATATTGGTTTTGACGAGCAGGAAAACTTTAACAAACGCCTAAACGCCATGGAGCGTGAAGGTCAGATTATGCGTAACCGCAAAGGCGCGCTCTGCTTGGCCGAGAAAATTCACGCCATTGCAGGGACGGTACAAGGCCATCCTGACGGCTTTGGCTTTTTAGTGCCAGACGATAAACTTAAGCATCCTCACGATTTATTTTTAGGTCCGCGCGAAATGGCGCAAGTAATGCACGGCGACCGCGCCATGGTGCGCATGAGCGGGCTAGATAGAAAGGGCAGGCCAGAAGGAAAAATTGTAGAAGTGTTAGAGCGTAGCACCAAAAGCTTGGTAGGCCGCGTGGTACAAGGCCAAGGCGTTACCATTGTGGCGGCGGAAGACAAGCGCATTAACCAAGATATTCTCA
>JANOWA010000048.1:0-3773 GCA_031417675.1 Methylotenera sp. | reverse complement strand
CTTTTTAGCTTGTGCAGTGGTTGCTCGGCTTTGCGTTCAATATCAAGCGCAGGCAAGCTTTTAGTAGGCTCTAATTGCGCGCTAACCGTTGCAAAGCTTTGCGTTTTTGCAAAAAATTCATCGGTTTTAATGAGTAAGATTTCTGGTTTTAAAATCGGCTTTTCAGGGTCATACGCCATTAATTTATAGCGTGATTGCGCATCAAACCAAAAACCTTGCGCAGCTTTATCAAGGTTACCGTGCAAACAAATTACCGCGTCTTTATTAAGGTAATCAAATAGCGTGGCTGTCGCATCAAAAAACAAGGGCAAATACCACTCAATACCGCCGCTAGCCGTGCCTTTGCTTACATTTTTATAAATAGTAGCGCGTTGCGGGTCACCTTCAAACTGCTCGCGAAAGTTGCTTCTAAATTTGGCTATGCCGTTTTCATCTAGTGGAAACTCGCGCGCAGGCAGTAAACGAATTTCTGGCACGGGGTAAAGGCTACGCTGCGTATCGACGTCGAAGGTGCGAATACTTTCAATTTCGTCATCAAACAAATCAATGCGGAATGGAAACACACTGCCCATGGGAAATAAATCAACCAGGCCGCCGCGCACACTAAACTCGCCTGGCGAAATGACTTGTGAAACATGATGGTAGCCTGCCTGTGCGCATTGGTGACGCAGCGCTTCTAAATCGAGCTTTTGATTTTTTGCGAGCATAAAAGTATGCCCTGCAAAGTAGCTAACGGGTGGTAACCTCAGCAAGGCCGTGGCAATTGGCACAATCACCACGTCGCATTGGTTTTGGCTAATTTGGTATAAAGTAGCCAGTCGCTCTGAAATTAAATCAGGGTGCGGCGAGAACACATCAAAGGGCAGCGTCTCCCAATCGGGCAGTAAATTAACTTTTAAATCGGGCGCAAAATAAGGAATTTCCTCCAACAAACGCTGCGCTTCAAACGCGTTAGACGTGATGATAACAAGGCATTGTTTTGTTGTTTTTAAGCGACATGAAAGTGTTGCTAGAGATAAGCTATCTAAGCCATTGGCAGCATACGAAAAACGTGTCGAATGACCGAAAATTGGCGTTAAAACTTGCATAAATGGGCTTAAAATAACTTGGAAAAAGGCAAAAAGTTGCCTATTATAACTGGTGTGATAGCGCAAAATAAGCTTTAAAAATAATAAAAAACAGTAAGAAGAATAAAAGCCAAAAGGGGAACTTATTCATGAACGATAAACCTGTTAATGACAAACTGGCGGTTGCCATTCATGCGGCAAAATACGTCAAAAACGACATGCTGGTTGGTTTAGGCACGGGTTCTACTGCTAACTATTTCATCGAAGAACTCGCCCGCTGCCAAACGCAAGAAAACCTCAAAGTGACCACTATTGCCAGCTCTACAATCAGTATGATTAAGGCGCAAAGCTTGGGTTTAAACGTGATTGCGTTGACGCAGGTTTCTGAAATTGATTTGTATGTGGACGGCGCAGACGAAATCACGCCAGAAATGAGCCTGTTAAAAGGCCGTGGTTACGATTTAGTGTTAGAAAAGCTGCTCGCAAAAGCGGCCAAACAGTTCATTGTAGTCGCGGATAAAAGCAAATTAGTTGATCGTATTGGTACTCATTTTGCCATTCCAATCGAGGTGATGCCAATGGCTTGGAAGGCAGCAAAACATAGCCTAGAAGCAGCTGGCGGGGTGGGCGATTTACGCCAGAACGTTGCGAAAGATGGCTTGTCTATTAGTTCTTACGGTAGCTTGGTATTAGATATGCGCTTTGACAAAAATATGTCTGAAGAAGCACTTAACCATTTAATCAACAATACCCCTGGCGTAGTGGAGCACGGTATTTTTCGCGGCCTTGCATCAGCCATTTTAATTGCTGATAACGGCAATATCAGCGAACAGCGGAACTAGATTTTGCTTAAAATAAAAGCAAGTCATATTTGGTGGTTTATCGGCATATTTTTATTGCTTATAACGGTTGCCAGTATGAGTTTACCAAAAAAATTCAGACAATTTATTGAATCACCTGTTAGCGCTTTAAATACCAAAATCGAACATGCCGATGCAAGAAAAACCATCACCTTTGTGACGACTAACAGCTCTAACACCTATTATATTGATAGCAATCAAAAACATGCTGGTTTAGAGTACGATTTAGCCAACTTGTTTGTGAAAGAGCTGGGCGATGATTACCAAATAAAATTTATTGTAGAAAATGCGTTTTCTGATGTGCTTTCTACTTTACTAAACAATAAGGCAACCATTGCTGCGGCTGATATTACAGTGACGGAATCGCGTAAAAAGAATATGATTTTTACCGAACCTTACTTAGATGTGCAACAACAAATCGCTTATAACCGCGAGACAAAACTACCTCCACGTAATATTGCCGCGCTTAAAAATGAGCGTATTACTGTGCCTGCTGGCACTAGTTTTGTTGATAGACTACAAGAGCTTAATAATACCAAAGATGCTAATTTAACCTGGGATGTGCAAGAAAATACCAGCTCTGAACGGCTGCTAGAGGCCTTAGCAAATCAAGAAATTGACTTTACTATTGCCGATAATCATTTGTTGTCTGTGGTGCAATATTATTACCCCAACATTGGCATGGGTTTTACCATTGGCAAGCCAGAGAAAATTGCGTGGGCATTGCCACAAAATGCAGATCCAAAACTGGTGGCGCAGGTCAACCAGTTCTTTAAAAAAATTAAAGCCAGTGGCACTTTAGCCAATTTAATCGATCGCTATCATGGCAATACCAAACGGCTAAACCCGTTTGATGTGAAAACTTTTTTAAGTAAAAGTCAAACGCTGCTGCCTAAGTATGTGCGGCTTTTTAAAGGCGCGCAAGACAGTACCGATATTGATTGGCGGCTATTGGCGTCTATCAGTTATCAAGAATCGCATTGGAACACCTTTAATACATCGCCCACCAACGTGCGCGGTTTGATGATGTTAACCGAAGATACCTCCGACATGATGAAAGTATCTGATCGCCTCGACCCAAAGCAAAGTATTCCAGCGGGTGCTAAGTTTTTTTTATGGATAAAAGACCATTTTCCCGAGCGCATTCAAGATCAAGATCGCACCTTTATGGCCTTGGCTTCATATAACATCGGTATCGGACATGTGGAAGATGCCCGCGTGCTAGCGCAGCGCTTGAAACTTGACCCAGATCGTTGGGCGGATGTGAAAAAAGCCATGATGATGCTAACCGAAGCTAGGTACTACGTAAACGCCAAACATGGTTATTGCGGCTGCGCCCAGCCCGTTATTTATACAGAATCGATTCGTAGCTATTACAAAATTTTAGAAAAGCATGCGCCTGCATATGACTCTGCAAGCGAGCCTTTTAAAATTGCCAGCGCAGGCCTAGCGCCAATTTAGGCATCTATTTAGCCTTAATCAGCAATAAATTATTCATATAAGGCTGTAATACTTGTGGAATTGTCACGCTGCCGTCGGCATTTTGATAATTCTCTAACACCGCCACCAGCGTGCGCCCCACTGCCAAACCAGAACCATTCAGCGTATGTACAAATTCCATTTTACCTTGTGCATTTTTAAAGCGTGCTTGTAAACGACGTGCTTGAAACGCCTCGCAATTACTCACACTAGAAATTTCACGATAAGTATTTTGCGCGGGTAACCACACTTCTAAATCGTAGGTTTTAGCCGCGCCAAAACCCATGTCGCCTGTACATAGCGATACTACGCGATATGGCAACTCTAACGCCTTTAAGATGTTTTCGGCATGTCCGACCATTTCTTC
>JANOWA010000047.1:0-4661 GCA_031417675.1 Methylotenera sp. | reverse complement strand
AATTTTAGCAAGCCGTACAAGTGTTTTAACACCTCTGCATAGCCACGAACTGAGAGTTTTTCAATTGGAAATAGACTTTTAGCGCCCTCGCCCATCATTTTAGGGCCTGCAATGCCTATAAAAAGTAAATCGCTACGCTGTACTTTTAAGGCGCGTATTAAATGACACCCCAGCAAGTCCCCCGAGGCTTCCCCAGCCACAATTGCTATTTTAGGCATACCAAAACTTTATGAAAGTTAGCGGATAATACCGCGATTTGAGTTTGTTAAAAACTCTGTTAATAGTTTGATTTCATGACAACTTTTTTGCATCTCGGCCAATTCTAGCTTGGCTTCTTCTAATGTTAAACTGTTTCGATAAAGCGTTTTGTAGGCACGTTTAAGCTGCATAATGGTTTCGGGTGCGAAACCGCGCCGTTTAAGGCCTTCAGCATTAATACCATGTGGATTAGCGTCGTAACCAGAGGCTGTGACATAAGGCGGAATATCTTTAAACACCACGGAATTAACCGCTGTAATGACATGCGCGCCAACCTTGCAGAATTGGTGAATTAGCGTAAAGCCACCCAAAATCGCGTAATCGTGAATATCAACGTGACCCGCGAGCGAGCTATTGTTAGCCATGATGGTGTGATTGCCAATAGTGCAATCGTGCGCAATATGCACATAAGCCATAATCCAATTATCGTTTCCAATTTTGGTCACACCTTTATCTTGAACAGTGCCGCGATTAAAGGTGCAAAACTCACGAATGGTATTGTTATCGCCAATTTCTAGCGTGGTTGGTTCACCTGCGTATTTTTTATCTTGCGGCGCTTCGCCAAGCGATGAAAACTGAAAAATTTGATTGTTTTTGCCAATAGTCGTCGGGCCTTTTAGTACGACATGACTACCAATTTTTGTATTTTCGCTCACCTTTACGCCTGCGCCAATCACGCAATATGCGCCCACTTCTACGCTAGAATCAAGCTCTGCTTTGGCGTCAATAATGGCACTGGGGTGAATATTAGTATGGATTTTTTGGTGGGTATCAGCTGCCATATTACTTAATATTTTACTTTAAATTATAGTTTTAATTATATGAATAAAAACAGTTTATTTTTCTATTGTTTTTAAAATACACATCATACTAGCCTCTGCCACGATGGTGCCATCTACGGTAGCAACACCTGTGTATTTCCAAATACCTTTTAAAATACGGTCAATTTTCACATTCAAAATAACTTGGTCACCTGGTGAAACGGGTTTTTTAAAGCGCGCACTATCAATACCAGCAAAATAATACACGGAATCATCGGTGGGTTTTGCACCCATGGTTTTAAATGACAATATTGCCGCTGCTTGCGCCATCGCTTCTACAATTAGCACGCCTGGCATCACAGGATGGTGTGGGAAATGACCAGGGAAAAACGGCTCATTAATACTCACGTTTTTAAGCGCGGTGATTTCTTTGCCAATTTCCATCGAAAGTACGCGATCGATCAACACAAATGGATAGCGATGCGGCAGATGATCAAGTATTTCGTGAATATCCATGCTGGTAGCGCCTAGATTACTTAATGTGGCTTCTGTCATATTATGTTCTCTATAATTTTTATTAGGTTTTATTCTTGACTACAAGTTTAGCAAGACTAATTTCTAAGTTTTTTATTTTATCTGTTAATTGGCTAAGGCGGGGAGTTAAGTGGCGAATATTCGCAGCGGTTTTTAGCCAATCTTCGTGTGCTTGTGATGGCATCAGCGCGGTATAGGTGCCTGCCTGGTTAATACTGCGCATAATCATGCTACCTGGCGAGATGGTCACGTGGTCGGCAATGCTCAAATGGCCGAGAATCATCGCTGCGCCGCCTATTTTACAGTGCTTGCCGATGATTGCGCTGCCTGCAATGCCTGTGCAACCAGCAATCACCGTATGTGCACCTATGCGGCAGTTGTGCGCGATTTGAATGAGGTTGTCCAGCTTAACGCCTTCTTCAATCACCGTGTCGTCAATCGTGCCGCGGTCAATCGTTGTATTAGCGCCAACATCGACAAAGTTGTGAATAATCACGCGACCCACTTGCGGAATTTTCACCCAAGCACCTGCTTGCTCTGCGTAACCAAAGCCATCATTGCCAATCACGCAGCCCGAAAACAAATGGCAGTTTTGGCCAATTTGCGTGCCGTGCTTAATCGTCACATTGGCTTCTAATACCGTGTTGTCGCCAATACTTACATTGCGCTCAATCACACAGCCCGCGCCAATCGTGACGTTTTCACCTAGCCTAACATTGGCTTCAACAACAGCATTGGCGCCAATACTGCAACTTGCGACAACGATTGCTGAAGTATCGACTACCGCGCTAGTGTGAACGCCTTTGAGCGCGACATCAGCTGGATTGAGCAAAGCAGAAACCTTGGCAAAATACGCGTACGGGTTATCGGTGATAATTTTTGGCAGGGAAGTGAGCGCTGCATGTTCTTGCTTAATGATTACGGCGCTAGCAGCCGTATTGTTCAGTTGTGTTGAATATTTGGTCTCACTAAAAAAACTAATGGCGCCAGTTTGCGCCAGCGCCAATGAGCCTACACGATGAATCTGCATTTCTGCATTACCAGATACCGAGCCACCTAATTGGTCGGCAATTTGCTGAATGGTTAGCGTTAAATGGCTTGGCATGTGTCATAAACTTTATTAGCGCAGATTGCAATAAGCCTATTTTTTCCCGAGTAGTTTTAATACTTTATCGGTAATATCAATTTTTCTGCTGGCGTATGCCACGCCGCCATACACCACTAAATCGTAGCCGTCGGTCTCAGAAACCGTTTGCACTGCCTTGTTAATACGGTCTTGCAAGCTAGAAAGCTCCTCATTTTTACGCAGATTAATATCTTCGCGCAACTCGCGTTGTTTACGTTGAAACTCAATTTTTAAGTTTGAGGCATCGCGTTCTTTATTGCGACGTTCTGTTTCAGATAGCGTCACGCCTTCTTTATCCAAAGCTGCTTCAATATCGCGAATTTGCTTTTGCATTTTATCCAAATCAAGCGAACGCGGACTGAATTCACGCTCTAACTTTTTGCCACTTTCAGCTGTTTGTGGTGCATCTTGCAAAATTTTATCCACTTGCACATAACCAATTTTAAGTTCGGCAGCGCCAATATTAGCGCTTAGGCTTGTTATTAATGCAAAGCTAACTAATATTAGCGATTTAAAAAATTGTTTCAATTTACATCTCCTAGCTATGTTGAGCATGTAAGCTCTATATCTTTAATATTTAAAACTGCGAACCGAGTTGGAATTGCAAGCTTTGCGTTCTGTCGCCTTCTTTTTTGTTAAGCGGCCTAGCCAGTACAAGTTTTAATGGCCCAAACGGAGAATACCAACTAATGCCAACGCCAGCAGAGTAGCGCATATCGCCTAAACTAATGGTTTGCCCATTGCCATATACATCACCCGCATCCATAAATGCACTTAAGCGAAATTGCGATGAATTTTTAATAAAGGGCACTGGCGTAAATAGCTCCGCATTGCCCACAATGCGCGTGGTACCACCAATCGCAAAGTCAATCTTAGTGAGAGGGTCGATATCGCGCGGGCCAATTGTGCCGTTGTCAAAACCGCGCACTGAGTTCACACCGCCCACATAAAAGTTTTTAAAGAAGGGATATTTCTTGCTGCCATAGCTATCGGCATAACCCAACTCACCATTCAACATAAATACAAAGTCTTTTTTCAGTTGCTTATACCAAGTATGTTTGTATTCTAGCTTGTAATAGTTTAAGTCGAGCACGGGCAAGGCCACTTCGGCCGATACCCGTTGATGTACGCCTGTATTTGGATACAAAATATTATCACGCGAATCATATGACCATGCGGCCGACAAAGGTAGTGAGTTGCTTGTGCAGCCACTCGTGTTGCCACAATAGTCAATGTATTGCTTAGGGCTGTTATTGGTTAGGCTGATTTTTGTAAAATCACCCGTTAACCCAACCGAGAAAAACTCTTTTTCGCCCAATGGCAAGCCAAAACGCACACCTGCTCCGTACGATTTACTGCTATAAGTGGCGACGTTGAGCGACTGCGTATCGACATCGCGACGATACACATCAAAGCCGCGGCTAATGCCATCTGGCGTAAAGTAGGGATCGGTATATGAGAGTGAATAAGTCGTATTGACTTTACCAGTATTCACTTGCGCAGAAACTGCATTGCCTGTGCCTAAAAAGTTAGGCTGATTCACCGTAATACCTAACACCACACCTTCGCTGCTCGATAAGCCCGCGCCAAATTGAATGCTACCCGTGGATTTTTCGGCCACATTAATATTCACATCCACTTGGTCATTGGTCCCAGGCACGGCTGGCGTTTCGATATCCACCGTATCAAAATAACCCAAACGATTTAAACGCTCTTTTGAGCGATTAATTTTATCGCCCGCATACCATGCAGACTCTAATTGGCGCATTTCACGGCGTAGCACAGAATCGCGCGTGCGAGTGTTGCCTGTTAAGTTAATGCGGCGCACATAAACACGCTTGCCAGGGTCCACAAAAAAGGTAACTGCAGCGGTGTGATTTTCTTTATTAATTTCAGGAATCGCGTTCACGTTTGAAAACGCATAGCCTTCATTACCCAATCGATCTCCAATGGCTTTGCTGCTTTCGGTAATTTTTTGGCGA
>JANOWA010000046.1:0-2872 GCA_031417675.1 Methylotenera sp. | reverse complement strand
GCGACGATGAATCACTTAAATTTACCGATGAAGTGACGCGCATGATGGCCGAGGTGGGCTGGGAAGTTGGCGTGCAATTGGCCGACGAAAAAGGCGCAGCACCTTTCCTGCCAATTTCTGCCCCACTTTAATGCCATCTGCCGCCATTTCTGGGCGTTTGGCTAGCATGTCTGCCGTGACTTCAAATTTTTCTTCCATAATTGGCGCTGCGCCTTTTTCATCGGCCAATTGCACGCCAACTTCCCAGCCCACTTCGGCCATCATGCGCGTGACTTCGTCAGTAAATTTAAGCGAATCGTCATCACCATATTTCATTTTCATCATGGTCAGCGCAGAGCCTAAGCCCAAATAGCCCATGCCATGACGGCGTTTACGCACGATTTCGTCACGTTGCTGTTGCAATGGCAAACCGTTGATTTCCACTACGTTATCGAGCATGCGCGTGAAAATGGCTACTACTTGGCGATATTCTGCCCAATCAAATGTAGCTTCATTGGTGAATGGATTTTTAACAAATTTAGTGAGATTGACCGAGCCTAGCAAGCACGCGCCATAGGGCGGCAAGGGCTGTTCGCCACAAGGATTAGTCGCGCGAATATTCTCGCAAAACCAGTTATTGTTCATCTCGTTTACGCGGTCGATTAAGATAAAACCTGGCTCGGCAAAATCGTAAGTAGAGGACATAATCACATCCCACAAACGACGCGCCTTGATGATTTTATACACGCGGCAAGCCACTTTGCCAGCATCTACGCCTTGTGTTTGCGTTAAGTATTTGCCCTTAACTGGCCACTCGCGCCAGACCACTTGGGCGATGTCGTTAGTATTTAGGCCATCGACAATGGCCTCTTTCTCGGTGACGGGGAAGGCTAATTTCCACTCGGAATCTGCCTTAACCGCTTCCATAAACTCTTTAGTAATCAAGCAACTCAAATTAAACTGGCGTAAACGACCATTTTCACGTTTCGCTTTAATAAAGTCGGTGACATCTGGGTGCGAAATATCAAATGTGGCCATTTGCGCGCCGCGGCGGCCGCCTGCACTTGAAACGGTGAAACACATTTTGTCGTAGATATCCATGAAAGAGAGTGGACCAGATGTATAAGCGCCAGCACCCGCAACAAATGCGCCTTTTGGACGCAATGTAGAGAACTCGTAACCAATACCGCAACCCGCTTTTAGCGTTAAGCCAGCCTCATGAACTTTGTTAAGGATGTTATCCATGCTGTCTTCTACCACGCCAGAAACGGTACAATTGATGGTGCTAGTAGCTGGTTTATGTTCTAGCGCGCCTGCATTAGAAGTAATACGACCAGCAGGAATCGCGCCACGACGTAACGCCCAATGAAATTTTTCATGCCATTCTTTGCGTTTTTCTTCTGTGGTCTCCACATCGGCCAGCGCACGCGCCACGCGGGCATAGCTTGCGTCCATATCGGCATCGACATGGTCACCATTTTTAGCTTTTAGGCGATATTTCTTGTCCCAAATATCGAGTGATACCGATTGAATCGGGATTTCTTTCGCCATTTCTACTTGTTCACCCGTTTGCAATTTAGCCGCTGTTTCAACTGCTTTTAACATGAAAAACCTCTCCCAAACTAGTGGCAAAATCGCAAACAAAATTAACATTTGCGCTAAGCCTGTGATTATATTTAAAAAACTCTTATTTTTATGAAAAATTAGTGCCATAACACAATATATTGTGCCAAGAACAGAAATTTAAGCCTTTATTTTGTGTTCGTCAACCCCATTTTTGGGACTATTTTGAGCATCTTTTTGACCTACTTTTGCTGAAAGCCAAGCCAGTGTCCGCGCGACGCAAAGGTGAGCGATTACTAACATAAAAAATAAATTAAAAAAATAAATAACTCGCAAATAAGCATAGTTTATGTTGGTATATTTTTGGAATGCTTTCGTGCGCCAAAAACACGCGACGCAGTTTTGTGAGAAAATGCCGTGATGAATCGTTATATATATTCACTGTTGCTATATTTAGCCCTACCAATTGTGCCGCTAAAACTGCTTTGGCGCAGCATTAAACAGCCTGCATATCGCCAGCATTGGGGCGAGCGTTTTGGTTGTTATCATATAAAAATCACAAACCCCATCAATAAACCTATCGTCTGGCTGCATTGCGTGTCGGTTGGTGAAACCCGCGCGGCAGAGCCTTTAATTAATGCACTGCAGCTGCGATATCCAACCCATCAAATTTTACTAACGCATGGCACGCCCACAGGCCGAGATGCCAGTGAGGCACTATTTGGTAACAACGTTCAGCGCGTCTACTTACCTTACGATTTACCGTTTGCGGTGAATCGTTTTTTAACGCATTTTCAGCCAAAAGTTGGCTTGATTATGGAAACCGAGCTTTGGTTTAACCTAATTGCGGCCTGCAAACAAAACAAAATTCCACTGCTATTATTAAATGCGCGGCTATCAGAAAAATCGGCCAGCGGTTATGCCAAACTGGGCAGATTGGCGCACGAGGGTTTGCAAAATTTAAGCGCAATTGCCGCCCAAACCAATGATGATGCGGCGCGCTTACAAAAACTAGGCGCACGCAATATTAGCGTTGCTGGCAACTTAAAATTTGATGTAAAACCGCCAGTAGACGCCGCCAATAAAGGCTTGCAGCTACGTGCGCTGTTTGGCAAAAATCGACCTGTTTTCTTAGCCGCCAGTACGCGCGAAGGTGAAGAAGCTTTGATTTTAGACGCCGTAAAAGGTTTAGATATACTAACGATTATCGTACCGCGTCACCCGCAACGCTTTGACGAAGTTGAAGCGCTAATTAAAAATGCTGGCCTTATTTGCCAACATCGCAGCCAAATAAATAGCGCCATTCAAGCCAACACGCAAGTGATTTTGG
>JANOWA010000045.1:0-20688 GCA_031417675.1 Methylotenera sp. | reverse complement strand
TGAATCTTTCTGTCAATTTGCCGTTTTCGGTCATTTTGGCGGATGATCTAATTGATGCACAAAAAGCTGCCATGCTACAAATGGCAGAAGTATTCGCGCACAAGCATTGCGCTATATTGGGTGTAGAGGACGTTTTGCCATCTGAAACAGCCAGTTATGGCATTGTTGATGCATTTAAAATAGAAGAAAACTTATTGCAGCTAAATAGCATTGTCGAAAAACCAAAACCAGCTGATGCGCCATCAAACTTGGCGGTGGTGGGGCGTTATATTCTGACACCAACTATTTTTAGCTGTTTAGAAAAAGTAAAGCCAGGTAAAGGCGGCGAGATTCAGCTAACTGATGGTATCGCTGATTTGTTAAAACTAGAAAAAGTGTTGGCCTATCGCTTTGCAGGAACCCGTTTTGATTGCGGTAGCAAGCTTGGATTTATGAAAGCTAATGTGGAATATGCATTAAAACACCCTGAAATTGCCACCGATTTTGCGCGTTATTTGCAAGATAGGATGGCAGCAGGCAAAGCCTAATATGGTTACGCCCGATCCTTTTCAATATTTACAGCAAGCCGAGATCATTCACACGGCGCTTGCTGTTGCAGAGGCAATATCAACTGTCGCCTCAAAACTCAACGAAGATTATGCAACCAAACAGCCTATTGTGCTGGCTGTGATGAACGGTGCACTGTTTTTTACTGGGCAATTATTGCCTAAACTGTTGTTTCCATTAGAGCTCCATTACGTACATGCCTCCCGCTATCATGGCGAGCTAAAAGGTAATAAAATCAAGTGGATAGTAAAGCCTACCAGCGCGGTTAAAAACAGACATGTATTGATTTTAGATGATATTTTGGACGAAGGCATCACGCTAAAAGCAATTGTGGATGAATGTTATTTACTTGGCGCAAAAGACGTAAAAGTTGCGGTTTTAGCCGAAAAGCGGATTGATAAAAGTAAACCAATTTTGGCCGATTACGTTGAGCTATTACTGCCCAACCGCTATGTGTTTGGGTGCGGCATGGATGTACATAATTGGTGGCGTAATTTGCCAGCAATCTACGCCTTGCACAATACTTAATGATGAAAGCGTCTTTTTAGATTTGAGTGATTAAAGTTGTCAGTTAAATGACAATAGTGTTAGTTTTTAATCATTGTTATTAAATCTAATTTCTTGGTTTAACGTGTAAGTATATGATTTTAATAATTTAAAATAAAAATAAAAAGGTGGTATCAAATATGCAGTTGTATCCTCATCTAGTCGAAGATTTTCTTGAGAGGCATGCTGTGTTAGAAGACAATACAACCAATCAAAATTGGGAACAAATATTTGATGTTATTCAAAAGTCATTTACGGTGCAAAAGCACGTCGATTTTTTTAAGTGGCTTCAAAGCAGCGTAAGCCATATATTGCCGCATGATGTATTAGTGGCCGCTTGGGGTGACTTTTCATCGGGCGATCTTAATTTTGATGTATCCTCTAATATTGAAGATATCCGCACACAAAAACTCATTGATGCACCAGGTGTTTTTGCCTATCTGATGTCAAATTTGCATCAACGTTGGGTTGATAACGGTAATAAGTGGTTTCGTATTAATTTCTTTGATGCAGAGGGTATTAATGCACAGTCTCCCACACAATTTACCAGTAAGCTAGTTGGCATGAACTCATTGCTTGTGTATGGTGTAAAAGACACGCGCGGCAAAAATGATTGTATCTATGTGTTTTTTGATAAAGCACGTGAATTTCAAGTGCAGCACTCTGTATTGGGCTTAATAATGCCCCATGTCGATGCCGCTTTGCGCCGCGTGGAATATATTGAAAACTCAACTACTGAAATAGAAATGGTAGAAGATCTTAATCTGGGTGGCTTAAGTGATCGTGAACATGAGATTTTGCATTGGGTTAAAACAGGCAAAACTAATTTTGAAATTGGCTTAATTTTAAGCATTAGTCCTAACACCGTTAAAAACCACCTTAAACGTATTTTTCAAAAATTGGACGTATCTTGCCGTGCACAAGCCGCCGCAAAGTTTGCGCCAGCCAAAGCAATTTAGTCATTTAATGCATCATGGTTATTAAACACAATAATAAATCTCTACTACAGCGCCGAAAGAGCGTTGTCACACTAATACAACCCCTATTGGATGGCTTAGCTATCATAGGGGTAGCTTACTTTTTTATTAGACTTTATGTGGGTTATCTTAATCAAGACTACATTATTTTATTGCTAATTTTGCTGGCTATTGTGGCGGTGGTATATGATCGCCATGCTATTTATCGTAGCAGCTCCAATTTTTCTAGCAAAGTTATTAAGCTTTTTAATGCTTGGTCTATTAGCTTTTTAGCGTTGTTTTTGTTGGGGTTTTTAACAAAAGTAAGCTATACCTATTCGCGTGTTTTTATTGTATCACTCTATGTATTTGGGTTTGCGGCTCAAGTTATCATGCACTATGTCGCTAGAAAATTAGCCCAAAGAAGTAATCTGCATTCTACCGTTGCCGATAATGTCATCATCGTAGGTCAAGGACAACTAGCGAGTTATTTAGAGCATAAAATTTCGACAAACCCGTGGCTACAGCAGAGAGTAATTGGCCATGTTGCAATTGATGAGGAACAAAAAGCCAATAAACTATCACATAAATTTGCGGTGAATGAGTTTGAAAAACCCAACAAAATTAACTTGGGAAAAACAACAGACTTACTAAAACTTATTGATGAACACAATATTACGACGGTATATATTGTTACGCCCTTAGAATCATCTACTGTATTAGAGCGGCTTTATTTCTTATTGCTTGATAAACATGTGTCTATCCATTGGGTGCCAGATATTTTCTCACTTAGATTAATTAATCATAGTGTAAGGGAGATTGCTGGCGTGCCTGTTTTAACGCTATCTGAAACACCGCTAACGGGTATTAGCAAGCTTAGTAAAGCCATTGAAGATAAAGTGCTCTCCTATATTATTTTGCTGCTAATAAGCCCAATATTATTAATAATAGCCATTGCTATTAAATTGGATAGCCCTGGGCCCGTATTTTTTAGGCAAAACAGAACAGGTTGGAATGGTAAAAAGTTTAGCATTTGGAAGTTTCGCAGTATGGTTGCGGAGCAGCAAGTAATCGAGGTTGATCATGAGCTTAAACAAGCAGAAAAAAATGACCCTAGAATTACTAAAGTAGGCGCCTTTATCCGTAAAACCAGCTTGGACGAATTACCACAATTGTTTAATGTATTGACAGGTGAAATGTCGCTGGTAGGCCCAAGGCCGCACGCCGTGCAGCATGATGAGTCTTACTCGCGCCGCGTGACCGATTATTATGTTCGCCATAACATTAAGCCTGGCATTACTGGCTTGGCACAGGTAAGAGGTTATAGGGGCGAAACCAAAGACATGGATTTAATGACAAAGCGCATTGAGTGCGATATTGAATACATTAATAATTGGTCGGTATGGTTAGATATTGTCATTTTAGCAAGAACTGTAACCGCTTTTACTGGTAAGCAAGCATATTGATTTATCTCAATTATTCAAATAGATAGCAACAGTATGACCCTAATGGGCTATTGCGATTGACTGTAATTTATTTAAAATATAGCCATTAAACAATAATATTAAAAAGTTACTCAATATGACCATTAAAAGCCTAATTACCACTGCGATTGTCTATTCGCTCATTCAGGTTTGTCCTGCCAGTGCGGGTATTGTCATGCAAAACTCTGCAAGCGATAAGATTGTTTTGGCCAAACCGCACAATGATTGTAATGCCCAAGACAATAAAAAGACAATCCCAGCACTATGGAATCAGATTTTAGTTGATTTGAATAAAGGCGAATCTATAACTAATGTATTCGATGTATTTAAAGCATCAGATTTAGCCACAGCAGCAGAACTACGCGGCAGTTTAGATTACGATACTATTTCAGCTGCTGATATACAAAATTGTAATATAAATGAAGTGCCCATTCCTGCCGCAGGCTGGCTTTTTGCATCAGCTTTATTGGGCTTTATCACTTTTTCAAATCGGCACAGAGTCTAGCATTTAAACAGGATTAATCGTATGATGGTGT
Organism: Methylotenera sp.; assembly: GCA_031417675.1. Classification (GTDB taxonomy): domain Bacteria; phylum Pseudomonadota; class Gammaproteobacteria; order Burkholderiales; family Methylophilaceae; genus Methylotenera_A. Next base: position 16,620 of record JANOWA010000045.1, on the reverse strand, counting down.
ATTGTCTTGTTTTTAAATAGTTAAGCTAGCAGAATAAAACAATTAATAAGATTAATTTTTGTGAAATAGGGCGAAAAGCCCTTTTTTTATATTCTAAATTCTCATTTCGGAGATTAGCATGCAGTTAAAACTAACTTACTTATGGATTATTTTTAATCTATTTTTTACTACACTAGCCGTTTCTGCAGAATCAAGTGCGGCTTATAGGTTGAATCAAGGCGATTCAATATTGATTTCAGTTTGGGGCGAAGATACCCTGCAAAAAGAAGTAAAAGTATTACCTGATGGCAGTATTTCTTTTCCATTAGTAGGGCGTATAGAGGTCGCAAATACCACCGCTCCCGATGTAGAAAAACGCGTTACTGAAAAGTTAAAAACGTATTTATCTGACCCGCAAGTGACCGTATTAATATCAAACATTGAGGGGAACAGATTTTACATTATTGGTAAAGTAGTAAAGCCAGGCCCAGTTTTGTTAACTGGCCCCATGACTGTTTTGCAAGCATTAAGCTATGCAGGAGGCCTAGATAAATTTGCTGATTTAGGAGAAATTAAAGTGTTGCGCGATAGTAGTAAAGGGCAAGTTATCATTCCCATTAACTATGGCAAGCTCATTAATGGACAAAGCTTAGAATCGAATATTTTATTGCGCACTGGCGACACGATATTAGTTCCATAAATCAAGTTAAACAATTGCCCATTTCTTAGCCAATCAAACACAATTGAAACTTAAATTTTTATCTAAATTGCTTTTTTTTGGCTTAGTGTTTAACGCTACGCAGGTGAAGGCTTTGATTTTTGAACAGAATATATCCGTGTTAACAGGGGTTGAATATGACAGTAACCCAGCATTTGCGCCTAGTAATGAGCAGTCAGTTTGGCGCTATACAGCGTTGCCAACTTACACTGCCTCGTTAGCAGAAGATAGAAACCGCTGGTTTACGACTGCAAGCCTTAGCTTGCAACGTTCATCTGATAGCGCCATCAGCGAAAGCAGGCAAGATCCAAATTTAATAGTGGGTTGGGAGCATGAGTACGAAAGAGGCACTTTAAATATTACTGCAGATTATAATAAAACCAGTTCCAGATTGAATGAGTTTATTTCTAACGGTGTGGTAGATAAGGATGGTAGTGCTACAACGAAATCGATTTCTGCCAGTTGGTCACGATTACTGACAGACCGATTAAATTTATCGGCGGCAGGTCAATATTCGCAGGTAAATTACGCGGGATCGGGTTTATCAAATTATAAGACAAAATCTATTAGCTCATCATTAACCTACGAACTCAATGAAAAAGTGAGTCCATTTATCCAAGTTGGGGTTTCACAGCTAAATTCCGAGGCGAGTAATACGCAATCAAAAGTTTCTCAAAGCTATTTAATTGGTACTAAAGCCCTATTAAGGCCAAATCTCAACATGTCTGCTAGTCTTGGTTTAAATCATCGACAAGGTTCGGGTAATGGTTTGGTTGCTAATCTGACGACGACCTACTTAGCAGAGAAGTATAATGTACAAGGCAGTTTATCTAGAAATGTTACCGCCAGTGGCATAGGTGAGTTTCAAAAAACAGACAATTTGAGTTTAAAATATGTTTATGAGCTTTCTGATAAAGCTAGGGTTGGCTCAGAATTTGCTTGGAGCAGGAATAGCTCAACAGGCGGTAATAATACGATGCAAATAGGTGGTTGGTATTCAAAAGAGATGTCAGCGTTTTGGCAATTTAGAACGAACTTAAATTTAAAACAACTCAAAAACGATGGCCAATCTGCCAATTCCAGTATTATTGGCATAAGCTTTATTTACAATACGCTAGATTTTTAAGAAATAATATATGGCAACAGAATACGAATTTACCCTAACCGATTACCTCTCCATCTTAAAACGAAGATGGATGCAAATGCTCGCTGTGTTTACAGTAGTGTTATTAGCTGCGCTAGCCGTTGCTATGTTAATGGCGCCTGTCTATCAATCGACAGGCACCATATTGGTAGAAGCACAGCAGATTCCTGATGACGTGGTTAAAGCGACGGTTACAAGCTTTGCGGATGAGCGTATTGAGGTAATTAAACAGCGCGTGATGACGCGAGATAACTTATACCGAATCATCAACAAATATAAGCTTTACCCCAATAAAATTGATTCTGAAACAACCTCTACTTTAATTGAACTGATGCGCAGGAGCATATCGGTTGAGCTATTAAATGCTGATGTTCAGAACGCCCAAGGTGGCCGTGCCACCATTGCATTTAAAGTAGGTTTTGAATACGAAAGAGCCGAAATTGCGCACAAAGTTGCCAATGAAATCGTCACCTTATTTTTGGATGAAAATGTAAAAACAAGAACTTTGCGCGCGACTGAAACTACAGAGTTTTTAACACAAGAAGTAGGTAATCTTAAAAAAGACTTAGAAAGTGTTGAAAATAAAGTCGCAACATACAAACAACAATATTCTGATTCCTTGCCAGAACACATGGAAATGCACATGAATATGTTGCATCAAGCCGATCTTGATATTAAAGAAATCGATAGAGATTACAAATCGACGCAAGAGGAATTAAGGTATTTAGATGTAGATCTTGCAACTGCCAGTGCTAGTGTGAAGAAAAATAACGCTACGGGCACTAACAACACAGAGTTAAAAAAAGCAAAAGCAGATTTAGAGCTAGCCCAAGCCCTTTACAAGGATACGCACCCAACTGTGCGCGCGTTAAAACGACAAATTGAGAACTTAGAAAAAGCGGTTGATGCGCCAGTTGATGAAAAATCAGATAAAGGTGACTTGGAAGCAGAGTTTGTGCTGGGTAAAATTCGCGCCCAAATTGAGGCCGCCAAAATAAGATTGAGCTCATTAGCACAACAAAAAAAATCATTACAAGAAAAAAATAACCAGCTGCAACAGCAAGTAACGCAAAGTCCACAAGTTGAAAAGGGACTTTCGACTCTGATGCGAGATTACGATAACGCAAAATCAAAGTATGAAGAAGTTAAATCCAAACAACTGAATGCAAAAATCGCAGAGAATTTAGAGCAAGAAAATAAGGCAGAGCGCTTTTCTTTGTTAGAACCACCAACGTTTCCAGATCGGCCAATAAGGCCCAACAGGATGAAAATAGTGGCCTTAGGTCTGGTAGGCGCACTGGCGGGTGCACTGGCTTTAGCAGCTTTGCTAGAGGTATTAGAAGGTAAGTTACGCGGTACAGATGCAATTACAGCGGTTATCAATATGAGACCGCTGGTGACAGTGCCTTATATTTATACGCAGCATGAGTTGAAGCGTAAAAAAAGTACCGCACGCTATGTGCTGCTTGCGATGGGTTTGTTCTTGATAGTCTTATTAATAACAATACATTTCTTATGGATGCCTTTAGATTTGCTGTTAGTAAAATTATTGGCGAGGCTTACATAAAGGTGAATAATGGAAAAAATTAAAATTGCAATTGAAAAAGCCAAGCTAGAAAACGCACAGGCAAAACAACTCTCTAGTGTGCATTTGGAGCCGCTAAGTGAAGCCGCTGTTGCCGCTATCGCTGCGGATCAAACTGAAAATGAAATTGATAAAATTCAGTATAAAAGCACAACCGTAGTTAAGTTAGATCAGGCATGCTTAGAGAAGTACAGAATAGTCTCTCATGCTAAAAATAACCAATATACCAATATTTTTGACTCGTTGAGAACGCAAGTTTTACTTAAAATGGAAGAAAATAATTGGCGAACCTTGGCCGTTATTTCACCTACGCCAGCTTCTGGCAAAACGTTTGTTGCAATCAATTTGGCGATAAGTATTGCTCACCAGCCACAGAAAACGGCGATATTGGTGGATTTAGATTTGCGCCGACCAAAAGTGGCAACCTATTTAGGTTTGCATGCAGAAAAATCGATGAACGATTATTTGCAGGGTAATACGCCACTTAAAGATGTGATGATTAGCCCTAGCATCCCACGTTTAGTGGTAATACCTACCATGCGCCCAGTTGCTAAATCAGCTGAGATTCTGTCATCCAATAAAGTAGTTAATTTAATTCAAGACCTTAGAGACCGTTACGATTCTAGAATTGTGATATTTGATGCACCACCAGTACTTAATTCTGATGATGCGATGGTATTGTTGCCGCAAGTAGATTGTTTTTTGCTGGTTGTCGCAAATGGCATGTCGACCAAATCTGAGATTGAGGAGGCGATGTACCATTTACCGCAAGATAAACTGCTTGGCGTGGTATTTAATAAATCGGATGCTGAAGCTAGGCCATATTATTATTGAATAATGTGATGCCTTAGCCAGCATAAAACGCATTGGCGCGTTAACTGGTTGAAATTCAACATAGATTGATATAAAAACAAAAAGGTATTTAATGCTTGATAAGAAAAAAATTTTTATTGCTAGTTTTTGGGTAATTTTAATTTTTGGATTATCTCAATTAGTGCGCTTAGGTTCTAATCTAATCATCACTAGATTACTAGTTCCAGAGATGTTTGGCGTGATGGCAGTCGTGAATGTGGTGATATTTGGCATCGCTATGTTTACCGATTTAGGTTTGTGGGCATTCATCGTTCGCCATAAAAACCCAGAAGATCCCCATTTATTGGATGTGGTATGGACCTTGCAAGTCATCAGAGGCTGGTTAATGTTTTTAGTTGTGCTAATTTTGGCGACTACTTTATCATTAGGCAATCAGTATTTACCTAACTATTTTAGTGGTATTTACACTGACTCGCGCCTGCCGCTATTAATCATCATCGCTGGCGTAGGCTCATTAATTGGCGGATACAAGTCAATGGCTTCGCCGATGATGAGCAGAAAGCTTGAGGTGGGCAAGCTTGAAGTGATGGAGCTACTTTCTCAAATAGCGGGTATTTCATTAATGATTGTATGGGTGTGGTTGCAGCCTACAATTTGGGCTTTAGTCGCATCAGGCTTAGTTGCAGCACTCACCAATACCTTGTTAAGTTATTATCTTTTTCCGTATCGACATCAGTTTTTGCTAGACAAAACCATTGTTAAAGAAGTGTTTCACTTTAGCAAATGGATTGTGGTTGCCTCTGTACTCACTTACCTATTCTCGCAAGGAGATAAATTATTTTTTGCGGGTAAGATAGAGGCTGCTGAGTTAGGCATTTACAGTATTGCTTTTATGCTAGTGGCAACGCTCACCTCGGTAACTCAAACCTTGGCAGAAAAAATTATATTTCCAGTTTTTTCCACTTTGGCACATGGTGAAAGATTTATTTTAAAGCAGCGCTACTATCAAGTTCGCCAATATTTAGATGCGCCCATATTTTTTGTAACAGGGCTGTTAATCGCATTTGGCCCATTAATAGTCGATATTTTATATGATTCACGCTATGCTTCCGCAGGCTGGATGTTTCAGATACTTATTTTTTCTGTTATTGGCAATACACTCTCGTTAGTATCGATGGAATGCTTATCTGCGCTCTCAGTAACAAAAGTTCGTATGTGGGTGATGTTGATCAGAACGCTGGGTTTGTTTATAGGTTTGCCATTATTTTTTAATCTGTATGGATTATATGGCGCCATTTGGGTAGTCGCATTGAATGTATGGTTATCATTACCCGTTATTTATTGGACATTGGCAAAAAACTCGGTTTTTTCATTTTTTAAAGAAATTAGAATGCTGCCATTGATTGGAATAGGGTACTTGTTAGGTAGTACGCTTCTTAAACTTAAGCATTTTTTGTCATGAAGCATCGCTGTAAATTATTTCAAATGGAGCTAGTTGATACGGGCGCGTTATTATTTCAAACCATATCATTTCAATCCATATTATTATTTCAATCCATGTTGTTTAGTAAGGCACGTTAATGCCAAACGTATTTGCCTATTTGATTTTTTTTGGTTGGCCATTTGTCGTACTTTGGTTGCTGTTTAGTTATCCAGTTAAAAAAGCTATTTTCATCGCAATTACATTAGCCGTTCTGTTGTTGCCCACTGCTTTTGCAATCGATTTGCCTCTATTACCACCGCTGGATAAAGAGACGATTACTGGCTTATCAATAGTGGTTTTTTTGTTTTTACTCAGAAAAAAATTCAGCATTTTTAAATCAGGGCTTGTTACCAAACTTTTTATTGCTTATTTTATAGGGTTGGTAATTACAGTAGAGCTGAACGCCATGCCCATTATTACCGCAAAAAAATATTTGCCTGGATTAACGCACTACGATGCATTTTCTTTAATAGTTAGAGTAATTTTAAATACGATGCCTTTTTTTCTTGGTCGATATTTTTCGACCAGCGTTAAAGATACCGAGGGATTTTTTAAAATATTAGTCCCCATGGCACTCATCTATACGATTCCTATGCTATATGAGCTTAAAATGAGTCCACAACTACATTACATGGTTTATGGTATTCAGCCCGCTCAGTTTCTGCAACAAGTACGTGAAGGCGGATATAGACCAATGGTATTTATTGGGCATGGCTTGGCTTTGGCTTTTTGGTTTTCAACAGCGGTAATCGCTGCAGGCGTATTGTATAAAAACAAAATCCGTACAATTTTCACCTCACCTTTAGCGACTTTGTGCTACTTAATAATTATTTTATTTTTGTGCAAAACATGGTCTGCAATAGGGTATGTGATTTTTGGCCTGCTGTTTACTTTTAAATTAAAACCCAGTAAACAAGTTAAGTGGTCATTGATTATCGCCGCCTTGGTTATCTTGTATCCTGTTGCTAAAGTGGCAGATGTTTTTCCTGATAGAGAAATTATTAGTACAATTAGCCAGTTCAGTTCTGAAAGGGCGCAGTCATTACAATTTAGGTTTCAGAATGAAGACGCGATGTTAGAACATGCGATGAAAAAACCAATTTTTGGCTGGGGTGACTGGGGAAGAAACAGAATTTACAGTAAAGAAGATGGGCGTGATTTATCGATAATTGACGGCAGATGGATAGGAGAGTTAGGTGTAAATGGCTGGTTGGGCTTTTTATTAAGCTACGCAATCATACTCTTACCTCTATATTATGCACAAAAAGCCGTTCATTATATTAAAGAGCCTAAGGATCAAGCTTACTTTGCTTCGCTAGCTGTTATTCTAGCCATTGGTATAGTTGACTCTATTCCTAATACAGGTATGGGGCCGATGCATTTATTTTTTGCAGGCATATTACTTGCACAATCAGAACATTTAATTAAACATAAATATTTACTAGAAAATGAATAAATCCAAGCAAATAGCTGGTGAGCTTAAATCCTTAAGAGTGGGATACGCCTCACCAGGTTGGCCGTTAAAAGACTTTCCAAATGGCATCGTCACTTATGTTCAAAATATGCTAGTAGGCTTAGATGCCAACATAAAACCAATTATATTTGCAGGCTCTTTGACTGGCGATGAAATTGAAGATCAATTGATTAACTTAAATAAATTTCATCAAAATAAAAGTCTATTTCAGGGGTTGATTTTTAAGGTGCTGTATCGTATTAATCTGCCGTTGGTAAAATCAATTTTGTATAGCCTAACAGCCGCTGATAACGCGCGTAAAATACATTTAGCCATTCAAGCATTAGAGACTCCTTTAGATATTTTAGAAATAGAGGAATCATTTGGTACAGCGACTAAATTAATGAAAATGAATAAAGTACCAATTGTTACGCGCATACATGGGCCGTGGATTACGATGTCCTCAATCATGAAAGTTGAAGCTAACTGGGATTATAAATATAGAGTTTTTTATGAGGGGCAGGCCATCATTAATGCGCAGGGGGTTACAGCACCAAGCTTAGATGTTTTGGAAAAAGTCAGACAATTTTATGGCGTCGCCCTGCCGAATGCCATGGTAATTCCAAATCCTGTCCCCACAGTAGCCTTAGATAAACAGTGGAAATTAAATCTAGACAAACCACCCACCATTTTGTTTGTAGGGCGGTTTGATCTTCATAAAGGTGGCGATTTGATAGTGGAAGCGTTTCGCCAGATTGCATCAAAGCATCCAAGTGTTGAGCTTTTATTTGTTGGGCCAGATAGAGGTATTAATGTAGATGGCAAGAACTTAAGGTTTAATGAATATATTGAACGGTTTATTCCAGAATCAAGCATAAAACAACGTATTCAATTTTTTGGGCATTGTGATGGTTCTGTTATTGCAGAATTACGCAGGCAATCGTTAATAACCGTTGTATGTTCAAGGTACGAGGTTTTTTCTATCTCACTGGTGGAAGCGCTGGCGACAGGTTGCCCAACCGTTGCTACAGCTGTTGGTGGAATGAAAGAAATAATAATTAATGAATACAATGGCTTGCTGGCAGAGCCTGAATCAGTTGCCAGTATTGTAGAAAAGACGATTGCGCTAATTGCAGACCCAGAAAAAATGCAGGCTTTATCTAAAAATGCGATTGAAGATTGCAAAAAGCGGTTTTCCCCTGAAGTGGTTGCAGCGCAAACCGTTGATTACTATAAAACTATTTTATCTAGCCAAGCCGCCTCGCAATAAAACCTGCCTTGCGATAAATTAAGCCTATCTTACTAGCCTGTCTTTAATTTTTCTGTACACCCTATATAAAAATGGCGGTATCACATCTCTAAGATGGTTATCTAGCGTGGTGCTTCTAACGAGTTTTCGCGTTGCAGCATCATCAGTAGGCCTTGCTTTGTACATAGTGTCATGTGATGCGGTATCTTCATAAATACGTTTAGAAGCCGTGTAATAGTACAAAGCTAATGAACGCCTGGTTTTATTTTCTGGTGTTAATAGCGGATCTGGATGCCCATGAAAACTATCGGCATCGGTGTTAAAAATAACGCAGCGGTTATACACAGGTGCAACACTGTGTACAACGCCTTTCATGTTTTTATCCCACAGCTCAAGCTTGCCACCCCACTCATCTTGCCACTCTTTATTTAAGTAAATAATCATATTGATACGTCGATTTAAATGCAGCGATTCATTGATTCTAAAATCGGCGTGAATACCTAGTTTTCCGCCTGCGGAGGTTTCATGAAAGCCGCCACCCACAAAATGTGGATCTGGTATTAATGATGGAATCGTGGTGAGTGATTCTAAAAACTGCACAACTGGCGTTGAGTTAAAAAACCCGAATACTTCTCGCGTAAATCCATTGCAGTTTTCTGGCGCAACCTGTCTTTTATGCAGGCCAGCATAGCCAATTTCAAACACTACATCGCCGTCTAATTTATCTGTAGGAAAATTGTTAACAATTTTATCAATGAAATCTTTTGGCAAAAAATCATCAATCACAATATGTGGAAACGGTTCTGCAAAGCAGTATTCTCCGCTCAGCTCCTCCCCCATTTTTTTTGCATCTTTTACATTTAAATGAACGCCATCTTTAGTGCTTATTGGCAATGTGCTTTTGTGAAACATACGAAGCTTTTCCTATCGAATTTTTACGAATTAATTGTGAAGCGCAAACAATTGTTAATTTATAATATTGGCGATACTTAAACAATAGCTCGTTTGGATTATAGCTTATAATATTGTTGCCCGTTGTTTGCAGCATGATGGTTAGCAAAGCGCAAGCTGCGTTATTAAGAGGTTGTATTTGAATTCAAAAATTTATATTGTGATGGTTAATTATAAAACTGCAGAGTTAGCCATGCAGTGTTTAGCGTCTATCAATAAGCAAAATGATGCACTTAATGGTGGAAAAGTAGTGGTTGTTGATAACAACTCTCAAGATGGGTCAGCTGAAAAACTGGCTAATTATGTACAAAAAAACGATTTTAATAGTTGGGTAGATATCTTACCAATGCCACGCAACGGCGGTTTTGCCTATGGCTGTAATGCGGGCATTAAGCATGCATTTGCTTTAAATAACGCTGCAGATTATGTGATGCTTTTAAACCCAGATACTTTGGTTAGGCCGAATGCAATTGCTAGTTTGAGCAATTTTATGGATGCTAATCACCATGTTGGAATTACTGGTAGTCAATTAGAAAATAGTGAAGGTGGCATAGAAAATTCGGCACATCGATTTCATTCTGTCATAAGTGAATTTTTTGAAGGTGCTCGTCTAGGTATATTGAGTCGGCTGTTCTCCCGTTATGAAACGACACCAGCGCTAAAAACTGGCAATTTTCAATGTGATTGGGTTTCTGGCGCTAGCATGATGACTCGTCGGCAGCTTATACAAGATATAGGCCTGCTTGATGAAGGATTCTTTTTGTATTTTGAAGAGGTCGATTATTTTTACCGTGCAGCAAAAGCGGGTTGGCAAACTTGGTATGTGCCTGCTGCAAAAGTCATGCATATTGAAGGAGCTGCAACGGGCATTAAGTCTGCTAAACGTCGGCCAAAATATTGGTACGATTCTCGCAGACGTTATTTTATTAAGCACCATGGCGTATTAGGTTTGGTTTGTGCTGATGCGTTATGGGGTATAGGTCGTTTTAGTTATCAGCTACGTCGCTTACTAAGGCTGGGCGCACAAGGGCAAATTACAGATCCAAAATTTTTAGCATGCGATTTATTGGTAGGTGATGCAAAAGCCATTTTAATGGGTAAAACATCCATCTAAAACAAGGAGTTATGTTGAGTATTAAGAGTGATAAAAACTTTAGCATTGGGTTAGTCGTTATTGGCAGAAATGAAGGTCAAAGACTGCTGCTCAGTTTGCAATCGATGCAATCTAGCCACTGCCCAATCGTTTATGTGGACTCGGGTTCTAGTGATAACAGTGTAGAAATCGCAAGGCCATTGGTTAGTTGTTTGCATCAACTAGACCCGCAAACACCTTTTTCTGCCGCTAGAGCCAGAAACGAAGGCTTTCAACAATTAATGGCATTATGCCCCACCTTGCAGAATATACAATTTGTGGATGGCGATTGTGTTCTGTATGAAGGCTGGCTAGAAGCGGCTCAAGCAGCCATGCAACAAGATGCTAAACGCGCTGCCGTTATCGGGCATTTGCAAGAGTTAAACCCTGATGCCAGTATTTATAACCGTATGTGCGCGATGGAATGGCGGTCACCTGCGGGCGACTTAACGAACTTTGGTGCTTTAGGTGGCATTTCCATGATTCGGGCTGATGTATTTAAACAGCTTGGCGGCTTTAAGGCGGATGTTATAGCGGGTGAAGACTCTGAATTAGGTGTTAGGCTAAGTTTGGCGGGTTATAAAGTCACTAAAATTGATCATTTTATGGCGATTCATGATGCAAATATGACAACATTTCAACAATGGTGGAAAAGAGCGGTGCGTGGCGGCCATGCTATCGGCCAACGCGCTGATTTAAATGGCAATACACTGGCGCAAGATTGCGTTAAGGAGCGAAAAAGCACCTTAGTGTGGGGGGTAGTTTTACCAATTTTGGCATTGTTTTTGCTAGTATTCGCTGGTCGTTGGAGTTTGCTTGTTTTGTTTGCCTACTTATTTTTGGCCACAAAAGTGTATTTTTATCGCCGTAAACAAGGCGAAAATCCGCGTGATGCCCTTACTTATGCACAGTTTATGCCTTTTGTAAAAATGGCCAATGGCTTGGGCTTGCTTAAATTTTATGTCAATAAAGCTAAACAATCTTACGAGATAATAGAATATAAATAGATGATTTGTAGCGCGTTTTTAATCTTAAAATGGATTAAAAAGTGTGTTTTTAACGATAAGTTTTTTGAAAATAAAGTTGATGGAGCAATAATAAATGAATAAGAAATTAAGTGTTGGGTTGCTAGGCGCAGGTTATATTGTGGATGCCCATGCAAAAGCGCTCAAAGCACTTCCTCATATTGAAATAACAGCAGTTTGCGATAGCGCGCTATCGCGCGCCGAAGATGCCGCAAAAACCTACGGCATTCCCCATGTTTATGCTGATTTAACTGAAATGCTTAAATTAAAGCTAGATGTTGTGCATGTGCTGCTACCGCCTGATTTGCACATAGCGGCGACAAAACAAATTTTAGAATCCAATACCCATGTTTTTTTAGAAAAACCGATGGGTTTAAACGCGGCTGATTGTCAGTCATTGGTGAACTTAGCCAATGACAAAAAATTAAAGCTGGGCGTAAACCACAACTTTTTATTTTTGCCCGCCTACGAAAAGCTAAGAGAGCAAGTGCAAGACGGTACTTTGGGCAGCATCGATCTCGTCACGATTAATTGGTTATCCGCACTTGGGTTTATCCATTTTGGTCCATTTAATAACTGGATGCTGCGCGAGCCACAAAACCTTTGGTTTGAGTTAGGCCCGCATTTAACTGCCTTTATGTTAGATTTGACTGGCATGCCCAGCAAAGTGGATACGCACGTCTCAAAACCAATTGACTTGCCAGGTGGCAATCGCGTTTACCGTAAATGGCATGTGCATTGCGTCACAAACACGGGTAGTGTCGATTTAAACCTATCGGTTAGCCCTGGCTATAACGATAGAAGTATTACAGTACGTGGGCATGCAGCAACTGCAAAATGCGATTATGGCCGTAATCTGCATTATATTGATGAGCCAAGTGGGTCGGGCATTTTGTTTGATAACTTTTTGACAAGCCTATCAATTGCGCGTCAAGTCGCTGTATCTAGCGCAAAAAACTTAACACATTCTATTAAAAATACCTTAAAAAAATCATCCGAATCAGATCCTTATGGCACCAGCATCACGCGCAGTGTAAAGGCGTTTTACGATACATTAGAAGGCGTAAGCGATCCGCGTGTGGATGGTCAGTTTGGCGTTAATGTAATCGCCATTTGCGAGCAAATTACCCAACAGGCAAATTTTGAGCCTTCAGGCGCACCCAAACAAGCTTGGACTGTGCTGCCGCCGCATAAAAAACCGACTATTTTAGTGATTGGCGGCACTGGGTTTATCGGTAAATACTTGGTTAAAAAATTAACCGAGCAGGGACATGGTGTGCGCGTGGTGACTAGAGGCATGAGCGCAGGTAATATAGGTTTAGCGGGTTTGCCGGTTGAATTGGTGCAAGGCGATATTGCAGAAACCGACTTTATGGATAAGGCGCTAGAAGGTATTGAAGTGGTTTATGACCTTGCTAAAGCCAGTGGAAATAAATGGCAAGATTACTATCAAAACGATGTGTTGGTGACTAAAAATGTGGCAGAGCGTGCACAAAAGCAGGGTATTAAGCAGTTTATTTATACAGGAACAATTGATTCATATTATTCTGCAAACGCGAATAGCGTCATCACAGCAGATACACCGCTTGATTCAAACATGAAAAACCGTAATTTATACGCAAGGTCAAAAGCCACTTGCGAAGCTTTGTTGATGGATATGCATAAACAATCTAATTTCCCTGTTACTATTTTTAGACCTGGCGTTGTCATCGGTAAAGGCTGCCCACCTGCGCACTGGGGTGTGGGTATGTTTCAATCTGAAAGTCGCGTACAATTTTGGGGTAGTGGCGAAAATAAGTTGCCATTAGTCTTGGTGGAAGACGTTGCGGATGCACTCGTTTTAGCATTAGGTAAGCCCGATATCGCAGGACAAACCTTTTTGTTAACCGATGAGCCGTTTTTAAGCGGCCGTGATTATGTGGATATTGTCTCTAAAACCTGTGGTACAAAGCTGCGCGCAGTGCCGACGCCCATTTGGAAATTTTTTGTCATTGATGCTTTTAAGGAAGGTGCTAAAAACTTAATTAAGCACCCTAATCGTAAAATACCCAGTTACCGAGATTGGGATTCTCGTAGCCATCGCGCCCAGTATGATAGTACAAAAACTAAACAAGTGCTGGGCTGGCAACCTGCGGGCACAAAAGAAGCCTTAATAGAAAGAGGGATTGTTTCAGCGGTGAAAGAGTTTATTAAATAATTAAATTATCACGTTAACTATATGATAAATAAAGATATTCCCATTGTTTCTGAAGTATCAGCAACCGTACCTGATTGGTCTCGTGAGTATAAATCATTCTTTGCTTGGGATCCTTCACGCTCATTATTGGCGAGTATTCGCGCCTATCAACATCACTCTAGCTCAAGTTTTATTTTGAATAAATTGGCCAAAAAAATAGCGGTGTTCAGGCATCGATTTTGGAGTGTCGTGACGGGAGCCGATATACCGATTAACAGCCATATCGGCGGCGGTTTGTTAATACCACACCCCAATGGCATCGTGATTCATCCTGACGTAAAAGTTGGCGTAAATTGCCTAATTTTTCAGCAAGTGACCATAGGCTCTGTCAGCGGATCAACCATCCCCAATATTGGTGGACATGTGGATATTGGTGCTGGGGCAAAAATACTGGGCGGTGTTCAAATTGGCGATGATGTTAATATTGGTGCCAATGCAGTCGTATTAATTGACATTCCTGCTGGTAAAACAGCGGTTGGAATTCCAGCAAAAATTATAAACAATTAAAAATAACATGAAAATAAGTGCCTATTATCCTAATTACTTTAAAGATTATGGCATTGCGCATGCCTGCTATTATTTAATGAAAGGCATGCAGGCTGATCACACTGAAATTAATTTGATGGGCATATCATCAGAAGCCATGTTTGCTGGGCGATTCTACAAAGACGCAATTCCAAAATGGTCTAAATCCTTGGTGTATAAAACCTTGCCAGATAAAGCTATTCTGAAAGTGGCAGAATTGATTTACTCCAACTCGCTTAGCAAAGATGTGGATTTTGCCTATTTGTGGCCTGGTATTTCACTAAGCACCTACCAATCTATCAAAAAAAGAGGCCATAAAATTATCTTTGAGGGTGTTAATTCACCAGCGGGCAACATTAAACAAATTTTAAATGGTGAATATGCCAGTCTTAAGTTGCCAGCCGCACATGGCATTACGCAGCAATATATTGATGATGAATTGGAAAGAATTGCATTAGCGGATTATGTCTATAGTTGTAATCCAATGATGAGAACCTATTTTGAAAATATGGGCGTACCAAAAGACCATATTTTAGATACCTCATACGGATTAAGTGCAAATGCCATATTGGCTGCAGATCATGTTAAGCCGTTAAACCTTTCGGAGCCGCCCATATTTATATTTGTGGGTAGTATTGGTGTGCGTAAAGGCGCACATTTACTGCTGGATTATTGGGTGAAATCTAAACTAAATGCTAAGCTAAAACTGGTTGGAACAATCGAAGAAGCGTTAAAACCACTCGTTAATCAATATTTAGCTGACGCACGCATTGAGCACATTCCGTTCACCTCTGACTTAGCAAGCATCTACAAAAGTGCCGATGTGTTTATTTTGCCGAGCTTAGAAGAGGGCAGCCCTTTGGTCACTTATTTGGCTTTAGGTGCGGGTTTGCCAATTATTGCTAGCCCAATGGGCGCGGGTAACGTTGTTGCAGATGGCGTAGATGGATTTGTGATTGAGCCTCATGACGAGCATAAATGGATTGATTGTATGCGACTTTTGGCTGAAGATAGCGCGCTAAGACAAAAGTTGAGCCAACAATCTCCAGAAAAAGCACTTAACTACACATGGGAAGTAGTGGGTGCAAATAGACTTAATTCGCTCATTAAAGCTGAAAAAAAGAACTACCTAGGCAAATATAGATGAAATTTTTAGTTTTAAATGGCCATAACGACACCAAACGCGCTTATTTTCACCTTAAGCATTCGCGTTAAATCATGCGCATTACTTACTTAATCAATCAATACCCTAAGGTAAGTCACACGTTTATTCGGCGTGAGATTTTAGCGTTAGAAAAGCAAGGCTTTGAAATTCAACGCATTGCCTTACGCGGTTGGGATGAAAAACTCTTTGATTTAGATGATATTGCAGAGCAACAAAAAACGACATATGTGCTTAAAAATGGTGCTTTATCGTTGCTATTATCGGCCGTAAAAATTGTGACGCAAAAGCCCGTACGGTTTTTTTGCGCACTATACTTAGCCATTAAAATGGGGATTAAAGCGGATCGGTCAATGCCGTTTCACCTGATTTATTTTTTGGAAGCCTGCCAGGTTTATCTAGCGGCCAAACAGTTTAATTCGCAACATCTGCACGCGCATTTTGGTACTAATCCAAGTGAAATTGTGATGTTAGTCAACGCCTTATCGGGCTTGCCATATAGTTTTACTGTGCATGGCCCAGAAGAATTTGATCGGCCGCAATTTTTAAAATTGGCAGAAAAAATTAATCGTTCAAAATTTGTGGTGGCTATTTCATCATTCGGTCGCAGTCAGCTTATGCGCTGGGTTGATTTTTCGCAGTGGAACAAAATTAACATTGTGCATTGTGGTCTAGAGGCAAGCTTTTACAATGTGCCTGCGCTTGCTATGCCAACGGCGCCGCGATTGGTATGTGTTGGTAGGTTGTGCGAACAGAAAGGTCAATTATTATTGATTGAAGCCGCAAATAATCTACATAAACTACAAATTAATTTTGAGCTAATATTGGCGGGCGACGGCGAAATGCGTGCTGAAATCGAATCCTTAATTATGCAATATCAGCTACAAGATAAAGTAAAAATTACAGGTTGGATTAGCAGTGCAGAAGTCAGAAATATTATTTTAGCTTCACAAATATTTGTGCTACCAAGTTTTGCCGAAGGTTTACCTGTCGTGATCATGGAGGCCATGTCTTTAAGGCGACCCGTACTATCGACTTATATTGCGGGTATTCCAGAGTTGCTAATTCATCGTGAAAATGGTTGGCTGTGCGTGGCGGGCGATGTAAGCAACTTAACCGACACCATGCGTGAAGCTTTATCTACGCCAATCGCCACCTTGCAACA
>JANOWA010000044.1:0-5737 GCA_031417675.1 Methylotenera sp. | reverse complement strand
ATTGGCTGACGCTGGTTTAACGCAAAATATTCCTCCCCCATGCAGGGGGAAGGAGTAACGAAGTGAGCAGCAAACCACCACCGTCATTCTGAGCGCATCGAAGAATCCAGAACTGGCTGGTAAACTACTGGATTATTCGCTGCGCTCAGAATGACGGGTTAATAATTGAGGTGACAAATATGTCCGACGTAAAAGCACCAAATATTAACTTTACCGAAATCACCGCGAAAGACTTGCCGCTGCACTGCCCTACAGAGGCAGTTGCGGCTTGGTCGTCGCATCCGCGCGTATTTTTAGATGTGACCAAAACAGGTGAAGTAGCTTGCCCTTATTGTGGAACTCGGTATAAACTGACATCAACAGAATTGTTAAACCACCACCACTAATTTGATTATGATGTAGATTAAATGACTGCAAATCAATCACTTAATACTTTATATTACTAGAGATATTGCTAAAGGTAAGTTTGCACAAAAACAACGCACCCAATCGCTTTTATTCACTTGATGTATTACGTGGGCTGGCTTCTTTGTGTGTTGTCCTTGCGCATTGGGGTGAGTTTTATGGCTTTAATAAAGCACACGCACCACTTAGCACCAACAATCAATTTTTATCAGTCGTATTAAATTGGTTCGACACATTCGGCTCTAGTGCCGTCGATTTGTTTTTCTGCATCTCTGGATTCGTGTTTTTTTGGCTGTATTCCAGCAGCATTTATCAAGCAAAAATTTCTTTTACAAAATTTGCTTTTTTAAGGCTTTCAAGGCTATACCCGCTGCATGTATTAACGCTATTATTAGTAGCCATTATACAACTTTACAGCGCTAACCTCCATGATGGCGCGATGGGCAATGACGACGCCCATCACTTTTTACTCAACCTGTTCTTTGTGTCTGCTTGGGGGCTTGATAATAGCTTTTCTTTTAATTTTCCCGCTTGGTCGGTTTCTGTCGAAATATTTTTATACAGTCTATTTTTTACATTGTGTTGGCTTACACCCAAAAAATTGAGTTTATTATTATTGCTCGCTTTAGCAGGTCATTTTATAGTGATTAAATTCAATTACTTAATTGGTCGCGGCATAGAGTCCTTCTATTTAGGGGGCTGCGCTTTAGTTATTTATGAACGCATCAAAAATACCAAAAATTGGCTAAAACTAAGTTGGTGCTTACCAATAATCACGCTCGCCATGTGGTGCGTCATGCTAACGCTCACTAGCGGCTATCCGCTTGCAAGCCCATTTTACTCTTCTGGCATCATGCAAAAATTGTTAGCAATTTCGGTTACTTTTATCCTGTTTCCGATGACGGTATTATCGCTTGTGTTAATGGAGACAAAGAATCAGCGCATGGGTAAAAAGTTAGCCAGCTTGGGCGATATTTCCTACTCGACCTATTTATTACATTTTCCATTACAGCTTATTTTGCTCAATATTTGGTCAACATTTGCATTTAACCCCGCTTGGTTTTATTCAATCAGTTTTATAGCTGCTTTTTTTGTCGTTTTAATTGCAGTGTCATTTTTGTCCTACCATTATTTTGAGATACCCATGCAAAAACACTTAAGAAATTGGTTTAAACAGTATCAATCAAAGCTACATCTGCTGGCATACCCCACAACTGTTCTACCACTGCGCTAGCATGCTGACTAGCGCTGTTGCTCCAAAACTGAATACTGGCGGTCTGACTGCTGGTGGACTGTGCTTCGATAGATAGCATGCCCTTTTCTTGCAGCTGATGTTTTAACTGCTTCGCCACCGCTTCGCCAGTATCAATTATCGTAATTTTATCGCCGACAATTTCCTGAATCACCTGCATTACAAACGGATAATGCGTACAGCCCAGCACAATTGTATCTGCGTCCTCAGCCAGTAAGGGCGCGGTGTATTGGCGAATTAATGCTTTGGTTTCAAGCGTATTTAGCTCGCCACGTTCGATACTTTCCACCAAGCCGACGCAGCCCTGCGTCACCACTTTTACGTTGCGGCCGTAACTTTCTAACAACGCGGCGAATTGCGCGCTTTTAAGCGTTCCCACCGTTGCTAGCACGCCAATAATGCCATTCTTGCTAGCTTCTGCGGCGGGTTTTACTGCAGGTTCCATACCAATAATAGGTAAATTATATTGTTCGCGCATGGCGTCAATCGCCGCTGCCGTAGCAGTGTTGCAGGCAACTACTAAGGTTTTTACATTCTTTTGGATTAAAAAATCGGCAATTTTAAAGCAACGCGCAGTAATTTCAGCTGGCGTTTTGTTGCCATAAGGCGCGTATTTGCTGTCGGCAAAGTAAATTAAATGTTCATGCGGCAGCAGCGCATGAACATGCTTTAAGACACTAATGCCGCCTACGCCAGAATCCATGACACCAATTGGACGACTTGATAATGGTTGAATTGGCATCGAAACAGGGTTGAATGATTTATAATAGTTAGATTATAGAGGATTTACAAATTGGCTAACAGGTTAAGCAAAATTTACACCCGCACTGGCGACAACGGCACCACAGGCTTAGGCGATGGCTCGCGCGTGGCAAAAGATAGTTTGCGCATCGAAGCGATGGGCGACGTGGACGAGTTAAACTCGGTGATTGGCATCTTATTAACCGAGGCTGTACCTGATATTTTGGTAGATTTACTCACGCAAGTGCAGCACGATTTATTTAATTTGGGCGGCGAAATTTGCATTCCCGATTATATTATTTTGCAACAAGCCAATATAGACAATTTAGAAGAAGCGATTGACACGCTAAACGACAATCTTGCCCCGTTAAAAGAGTTTATTTTGCCAGGTGGCACCAAAGCTGCGGCCTATTGCCATTTGGCGCGTACGGTTTGCCGCCGTGCCGAGCGCAAATTAATTACGCTGGCCAAAACCGAAAAAGTCACCGCAATTTCGCTTAAATATTTAAACCGGTTGTCCGATTTATTATTTGTACTGTGCCGCATTATCAACAAAGAAGCGGGTGTACCAGATGTGTTATGGAACAATACGCATCAGAAATAAAACATGATCAAAAAATTCCTACAAAAAGTTTTTAGCAAAAAAATTAAAGGCGAAGTTGCCATTAATCAGGCCGCCATGAACCAAGCCAGCGGCAGTGATACAGGTGCTGCAAAACGCATCGCAGCCAACACGCACAAAATCGATAAAAGCCTCATTTCGCAAGCCGCGCTTAAAACCTGTGAAGGTTTACAGAACGCTGGGTTTCAGGCATTTATCGTCGGCGGTGCGGTGCGCGATTTACTGATGAATGTGAAGCCAAAAGATTTTGATGTAGCCACCGATGCGACGCCAGAAGAAGTCTATAAAGTATTCCGCCGTTCGCGCATTATTGGCCGCCGTTTTAGGCTGGTACACGTACTGTGGGGGCAAGAGACCATTGAAGTTTCAACCTTTCGTGGTCACCATCAAAGCGAAGGCGACGCACAAACCAATGACAGCGGCCGTATTATTCGCGACAATATTTTTGGTAATTTAACTGAAGATGCCGCGCGCCGCGACTTTACCGCCAATGCGTTGTACTACAACCCTGCCAACGAGGAAGTGCTCGATTTTCACAACGGTGTGGCAGACTTAAAGTCTAACCTGTTGCGCATGATTGGCGACCCAACCACGCGCTATCAAGAAGACCCTGTGCGCATGCTACGCGCTGTAAGGCTCTCGGCCAAATTAGGCCTAAAAATTGAAAAAAATACCGAAGCCCCGATTCAAAAGCTGGCCGATTTATTGCAAGACGTACCACCAAGCCGCTTGTTTGATGAAATGCTTAAATTGTTTTTGTCTGGTCACGCGGTGGAGAGCATTAGTGCCTTGCGCGCGCAGCATTTGCACCATGGCTTGCTGCCTTTGCTGGATGTGGTGTTAGAGCAACCGCTGGGCGAGCGTTTTGTGATGTTGGCGCTTAACAATACCGATGCGCGCATTAAGATTGGCAAATCATCCAACCCGAGCTTTTTATTCGCCACCTTACTTTGGCACGAAATGTTGGTGGCGTGGGACAAATACAAAGCGCAAGGCGAGCATTTAATACCGGCCATGTACATGGCAATGGATGAAGTGATTGGCGTGCAAGCGCAAAAAATGGCGATTCACAACCGCTTTACCGCCACCATGAAAGAAATTTGGGCCATGCAGCCACGTTTTGAACAGCGTGCTGGCAAGCGTCCGTATGGCTTGCTGACGCACCCGCGCTATCGCGCAGGTTATGATTTTTTATTGTTGCGCTGCGAATCGGGTGAAATTGATAGTGAACTTGGCGAATGGTGGACGGAATTTGCCGATGCAGACGTAGAAACCCGCGCCGCAATGCTGCTACCCGACACCACACCGAAAAAACGCCGCAAACGTAATCGCAAAAAATCGGCGACGCACATAGAGCCCGTAAGCAATGAGTAAGGCATTTGTTGCAATAGGCAGCAATATGAATGGTGATATGGATAGCCCTGCAAGCCAAGTAATACGCGCTTTCCAGCGTATCAAAACGTTGCCAAAAACCAAACTAATGAAGACTTCAAGCTTATATAAAACCGCGCCAGTTGGTTACACAGATCAACCAGATTTTATTAACGCAGTGGCAGAAATTAGCACTGAATTAAGTCCGCTAGCATTGCTAACAGCCATTTTAAACATCGAACAACATGCAGGTCGCCAGCGGCCATTTGCCAACGCACCACGTGTGTTGGATTGCGATTTGTTACTGTATGACAGTGTAATTATGGCCACAGAAAAGCTCACGCTGCCGCACCCACGCATGTTTGAACGCGGCTTTGTATTGCTGCCACTGGCTGAAATTGCACCAAATTTAACATCCCCAAGCGGTGAGAGTGTTGTAAAATTAGCAGAGAATTACAAAAACCAAGGCGTTAAAAAACTCACATGACCATTTTTAAAAAGTATCCATACATCGTCATTGAAGGCCCAATCGGTTGCGGCAAAACCACATTGGCGCGCCTATTAAGCGAAAAATTTAATGTGCAATTACTCAGTGAAAAAGCCGAAGAAAACCCATTTTTACCGCGCTTTTATCAAGATGCGCAGCGTTACGCCCTACCCACTCAACTATTCTTTTTGTTTCAACGTTCGCGCCAAATTGCCGATATGAATCAGCGGGATATGTTTACTGCGCCAACCGTGGCCGACTTTTTTTTAGAAAAAGACCCCTTATTTGCGCGCCTTAATTTAGATGACGAAGAATATACGCTGTACCACCAAATTTATTCGCATCTGCAATTAAAATCGCCCAAGCCTGATTTAATTATCTACCTGCAAACGCCAGTGGATGAGCTTGCCGAGCGCATTGAAGAACGCAACATCAGTTACGAGCAAGAAATTCCGCGCGAATATATTGAGCGACTGGCCGATGCTTATAGCGAGTTTTTTCACAGCTATGATGCCTCGCCCGTGTTAATTGTGAATAACGAAAAACTCAACATCACCAAAGATGAAGCGGCTTTGAATTTGCTCATCGACCGCATTGGTCAAATTAAAAGTAGCCGCGAATATTTCAACCCTAATTTTGAATAGTGTTGAGTAATATTTTGTTAGAAAATTTACAAAAAATAGTTAATGCTGGCGAAAAAATCGCCATGCTGACCTGCTATGACGCCACTTTTGCCAAATTGATGGAGCTGGCGAGCGTGGATATTTTGCTTGTGGGCGACTCACTCGGCATGGTGCTGCAAGGCGCGGAAAATACGCTGAATGTGAGCATGCATCACATGACTTATCACACCAAAATG
>JANOWA010000043.1:0-3726 GCA_031417675.1 Methylotenera sp. | reverse complement strand
GTATGCACTGCTTGTTTTAATGAATGCTATTGAATGTTAGCGGAAAAATTAGTTTTAAAAGCATAAGCTTAATAATCTAGGCCTCCACTATCATCTGAAATCCACCATAAATCATGCGTTTGCCGTCAAAAGGCATGGCGTTCTCAAATGCTTTCATACGCGGGTCTGCCATTACTTTTTTGTTTGCTGCATCTCTTACTTGGCGCGATGGCCAAATAATCCACGAAAACACTACTGTTTCTTCTGGCAAACATTGCACCGCCATGGGGAAAGAAGTGAGTTTGCCTGTTGGCACGTCGTCACCCCAGCATTCTGTGATTGATAACGCGCCGTGTTCTTTAAAAACAATAGCTGCTTTTTCTGCACACGTTTTGTAGGCTGCTTTATTTTTGGTGGGTACTGCTAATACATAACCATCGACATAATTCATCATTTTTCCTTTCATCAAACCTATCCATTTATTACATTAATTTACGTCCAGCTTAAGACTATCTGCATGCTGCGGGTAAGGCGCTGCCTGTGCATAATCAACAGGCAGCCCTGCAAGTTTGCTGGAAAAGCCGTGATTAATATCTCTATGATGCGCTTCGTCTGCACGCACAATTAAAATAACGTCACGTAAGGTGGCATCAGCAGGCATTTTCCAATAGTGTTTGGCAATGGCAGGCGCGGGTACGTTTGGCGAGCGACCTTCATCAATTTCCTGTAAATATAAGGTGTAACTGATGACGGCTTCTTCTTCAAAATAACCAACTACGCGATGCGCAGTTTTAGCTGAAATAAGATAAAGCAAAAAGAAACCGACGTAGAAAACCCACTGCGCGGCCATCACCACCATACGCTCGAATAAAGTAGGTTGGGCAATCTCAATAAAGGTCATCAAATGCATGCGCTCGTTTTCGGCTTCTTCCATCAGCGTGCGAATCCAACCGTCATCATCTTTCATCCTGCGCAAGCTATTTAGGTGTTGAATGGTCGCGCCAACCATGCCTGGCACGGCTGCGACAGTCTCAAGCACAATCGCGCGATGCCCATAACGCTTGGCGAAAAAGGTATCTGCGCCCCAGCGCAACACCTTGGTAAAGCCGAGCGCAAAATGGTCAGAAAATCCGTTTGGTATGTGGTGTAGATTGTCTGCTATTGTTATAGCTGCCACTTTTATTTGCTTAGTTACAGCCATTACATTCTAATTTTTTTGTTACTATTTTTATCTTTATTATTGTCATCATGCTTTAGCGTTGATTGCCAATGGGTAAGCTCTTTTTCTACTTCATCTTTAGCGGTGCCATATACTTCTTGAATTTTGCCAGCCAGTTGCTCACGTTTGCCAGCAATCATATCTAAATGGTCATCTGTTAATTTGCCCCATTTTTGTTGCGCAGCGCCTTTAAGTTGCTTCCAATTACCTTCAATTTGATCCCAGTTCATTTTAGTTCCTTTATCAAAAAAATTAACGTTTATGTCGCTTACATAAACTAGATAAATGCTACGTTTTTTTTGATCTGTCTTCTGTCTGCCAGCACACATAAGGAAATATTGATCATTTTGTTATCGCAATGTTTGCTTGCGCACAGATAACTACGCTGTGATGGGTTATGCTGAAAAATTTGCATATAAGCTAATTAAAATGAGGTGTTAAATCATGAGCTATCAAACAATAATGGTGCATTTGCAGTTGGGGCATTCAAATGAGGCGGTGTTGCATGCAGCCAAACAAATTGCAAAAGGCTGCCATGCGGCAGTGATTGGCATTGTGGTTGGCCAGCAAACGCAAATGATTTATGGTAAAGGTTATGCACTAATCGATTTTTTTGATCGGGAACAAGCGCATTTAGAGGAAAAAGTGGCAGCAGAAGAAGCGATATTTAGAGCCGCTTTTAAGGGGCATGCGCACCCAGTAAAATGGCAATCGTTAATTACTATGGAGCCAATGGTAGATTTTATTGTGGCGCAGGCTTGCAACGCAGATTTGATTATTACAGGTATTGCGCCCACTGATTTTTACGAAGGCCCCAATAGCGTGCATGCAGGCGAAATTGTCATGCAATCTGGCCGGCCTGTATTAGCGGTGCCTGTATCAGGCAAACCATTCAAGCTAGATCATATGTTAATTGGTTGGAAAGATACACGTGAAGCTAGGCGGGTAATTGTAGATGCAATACCCTTATTAAAACTTGCCAAAGAGATAACGGTGCTGCAAATTACAGCAGAAGATGATGAGGCAGCAACGATTAAACGTCTTAATGATGTGGTGGTTTGGTTAAAAAGCCATGGCATTGTGGCTAATCCGTTGGTTTCAATTGCTGAGGATGCGGATTCCATTCAGTTTTTGTCGATTGCAAAAAAACAACAGGCAGATATTGTGATTACTGGCGCATATGGACATAGCAGATTTCGTGAGTGGGTGCTGGGTGGTGTGACAAACGAGCTGTTGCAAGGCGCACATTACACTTCGTTTTTATCGCATTAAATTAACCAAAAAGCGTAATTGTTGACATGCCCTGCAAGCCACTATTAATGCGGTTTGCAGGGCATTGTTTTACTCAGTATATGTCGTCTCATTAAAACAGTGATAAAAGGTTTAGCTTTTTACTTCTAAACTATTAGTAACAGAAGTAACCCCGCCCACATTTCTAACCACTTCTTCGGCTTTCATTTTGGCGGCTTCGTTTGCTACAGTTCCAGTTAAAACCACTTCACCTTGGCGCGTTTGCACACTAATATCCAGTGTTTTTAAATCGGGTGTATTAAAAATGGCAGCTTTTGCTTTGGTGGTAATTACACTGTCGTCAATCACAGCGCCAACTGAGCGTTTTTTGGACGCCGCGTTGTCTGGTGACACCTCTGCGGTTTGTATGGTGGGCGCGGGCTCATCAACAACTGCTTTAGCGCTGCTGGTATGGTCACTCGTCATATTGCTAGCGCCGCTAGGCTCATTGCTCATGGTTGTTGCAGCGGGTACGTCTTTTGCGCCCGTACTGGTTTTGTATTGAATATACTCAGCTTGATCGATGGTGCCGTCGCCATCCGCATCGGCGGTGGCAAAAGTTTTTTTATTAAAGGCTTTATTTTTTGAGGCTTCAGCTGGTAGCAACAATCCGTTGCCAGAAGCATCCAGTTTTACAAACTCGGCCTCTAGCGAACTTTGCCAGCCCATAATGATGTCGTTATCGACCTCGGCAGCAGAAATTGTTGCAGCGTTAAAAGCCATAGCGGCTGCAATTGCGGTTAATTTAATGGTGAGTTGCGTTTTCATTTTCTACTCCTAATAAAGATGTAAAAACAAAACAAATAACTTATTCTGTTTTGCAATTAATGCATCTTACGCAAATAATAGGTGTTAAAAAGTCCTGAAAGCGCTGAATGATTTGTCAGCACAAGCCTACAAACGCATTATTAACGCATGGTGTAAGCTGCTGTTTGAAAGTTTTTAGAGGGAGTGCACGCGTAATACTAGCAAGTACGCTTGGCGAACCTAATAGCAATAAAATTAATATTAATTCATAAAATCAGTTACTTAATAATTGATTAGCCATTTAAAATCTGATTATTACTTTGCGTTTGTAATTGATGCTGAACATCGATTTCCGCCGTACTATTAGCCACTACATCCAGCGGTATAAGTGCCCTTATTAGTACGCCTTGGCTTGGATTACTTAGCATTTCAAAGTGGCCGCCAATCGCCTGCACACGGTGGCGCATACCTGATAAACCATGGGTTAAGCC
>JANOWA010000042.1:0-5843 GCA_031417675.1 Methylotenera sp. | reverse complement strand
AGTAGCTCTATCTCTCTTGCGGTATCACTTCGCATATTAACAATAGAAAACCAAGCTGCTGTTCTGTTTACTTCTAAACCATGATCTGGCAATTCATACCAAACATCTTCAAACACGCTTTTATCTTCACCCAAATTTAATGTGTGCCAAATTTCATCGGCGGTAAAGCTTAAAATCGGTGCTATTAGCCGCATAAAGGTGTGTGTAATATGATGCAATGCGCTTTGCGCGGCGCGGCGCGCAGGCGAGTTTTCACCGCTGGTATAAAGCCTATCTTTTAAAATATCTAAATAGAAACTACCTAAATCATCACTGCAAAAACTCACCAGCTTTTGCACTGCTAAATGAAACTCATATCGGTCATAATCGGCCAACACTTCAGTTTGCAGTTTTTGCGTTAGATGCAGCGCATAACGGTCGATTTCTAGCCATTGTTCGACTGGTAGCAAATCTTTGCTTGCATCAAAATCGGCAATATTAGCCAGTAAAAATTTGCAGGTATTGCGAATTTTGCGATAACTATCGGCCACGCGTTTTAAAATTTCATCTGAAATCGTCAATTCAGCAGAATAATCCGTGCTGGCTGTCCATAAGCGCAGAATATCTGCGCCGTAACTATCCATCACCTTTTGCGGCGCAACCACGTTGCCCTTAGATTTGCTCATTTTATGGCCATTGCCATCCACCACAAAACCATGTGTTAGCAAGGCGTTATAAGGCGCCCTGCCATCAATTGCACAACCTGTGAGCAGGCTAGACTGAAACCAGCCGCGATGCTGATCTGAACCTTCTAAATACAGATCGGCAGGATAATTGAGTTCGAGTCTCTTCTTTAGCACCGCAGCGTGCGTTGCACCAGAGTCAAACCACACATCTAGCGTATAAGTGACTTTTTTATAATCTTGATTAATTGCCTTAGAAGCCGCACTGGTATTGGCTTGCAGGAAAGCACTTTCATCTAAACTAAACCATGCTTCAACCCCAGTTTTTTCAACCGACAAGCAGGCTGCTTCTAGCAACTCTGCGGTTTGCGGGTGCAGCTCACCAGTTTCTTTATGCACAAAAAATGGCATCGGCACGCCCCAATTGCGCTGACGCGATACGCACCAATCAGGGCGATTTTTAATCATAGCCTCTAAACGGGCGCGACCCCAAGCGGGGAAAAATTCGGTTGCATCAACCGCTAAATTCGCCAAACCCCTTAAACTAGTCCCCTCTCCCTGTGGGAGAGGGTTAGGGTGAGGGAGGTTTTTAGACGCTAGCGAAATAGCAATCTCAGCGCTAAACTGCCCCTCACCCCCAGCCCCTCTCCCGCCTGCGGGCGAGGGGAGTCCAGTTGCGTTCATGCCAACAAACCATTGGTGCGTAGCTAATTGCATCAGCGGCGTTTTATGGCGCCAGCAATGTGGGAAGCTATGATTCAAGCGCGCACTTGCCAGCAATGTGCCGTTTTCAGTCATTTTGGCTAAGATTATTTTATTTGCATCTTGGCGCGATAAACCCCGAATACCTTCCAACTCAACCAAATCGCTGTTAAAAAACTTGCCATCGCCGCCCATTAAAATACGTGGTTTTTCGTTAGGGTAGTTGGCTTTCATCACCAACCAGTCATCGTTACCATGCGCAGCTGCGGTATGCACTAAGCCAGTACCTGCCTCGGTTGTCACATGATCGCCACAAATAATCGGCACTTGGCGGCTGTCGAATGGATGCTTTAGCTGCAAGCCTTGTAGCGCTAAACCTTTGCAGCTTGCAAGCACCTTGGTGTCGGTATCGCCATACCTTGCAAGCGTGTTTTCGGTAAGCTCATGCGCAAGAATCAAAAGGCCTTTACTGGTTTGAATCAAGTCATAATCAAATTCAGGATGTACGCTAACTGCCTGATTCGCAGGTAGCGTCCACGGTGTTGTTGTCCAAATCACCGCATAAACCACATTTTCAACTCCCTCTCCCTCTGGGAGAGGGTTGGGGTGAGGGAGGCCAAACACCTTGCTTAAAGCAGCGTTATCTACCACTTTAAACCCCACATCAATCGCTGGCGAGTTCACATCCTCATATTCCACCTCAGCCTCAGCCAGCGCGCTGCCGCAATCTACGCACCAATGTACGGGCTTACTGCCTTGGTATAGATAACCATTTTGTTGAATGGCGCCCAAAGCGCGCATAATGTCGGCCTCTAGCTGAAAATCCATGGTCAAATACGGATTATCCCAATCGCCCAGCACACCCAAGCGGATAAAGTCTTTCGTTTGCTTTTCTACTTGCTCGGCAGCATAGGTGCGGCATAACTCACGAAACTTAGCCGGCTCAATATTTTTGCCATGGGTTTTTTCTACCACCAACTCAATCGGTAAGCCATGGCAATCCCAGCCTGGCACATAAGGCGCATCAAAACCACTCATGGTTTTAGATTTAACGATGATGTCTTTTAATATTTTATTAACTGCATGACCGATATGAATATCGCCATTCGCATACGGAGGACCATCATGCAGTATGAATTTTTTAGCATTTTTG
The DNA here is from genome assembly GCA_031417675.1 of Methylotenera sp. Lineage (GTDB taxonomy): Bacteria > Pseudomonadota > Gammaproteobacteria > Burkholderiales > Methylophilaceae > Methylotenera_A. The sequence continues at coordinate 3,326 of JANOWA010000042.1, read as the reverse complement.
CGCGATGCGCGAACACGTTCGTAAAGCTTTTTGTCTTGCCAATGTTTTAACCAAGCAGGCTCGCGCTTAGCCAAATCGCCACGCATGGGGAAAGGCGTTTCGGGTTGGTTGATTTTGTATTTTGAATCTTTGGTTTCTTCGGTCATTTTACTTTTCCAACATGCGACTGATGCCCTCCCCTTTGAGGGGGAAGGTTAGGATGGGGGTGGCAATTTACCCTCACCCCAGCCCTCTCCCTTAAAGGGCGAGGGAGTGAGTGCATCATTAATTAAAAAAATTTCTTGCTACAACTATATCAGCTGCGATTTGCGCTTTTAACGCATCTAAACTATCAAATTTCAGCTCGTTGCGAATTTTATGCAAAAACTCTACATGCACGTGCCTACCGTATAAATCGCTATTAAAATCAAGCACATGCACTTCTAGCAATAATTTTGGCACGCCAGAAATCGTTGGCCGCACGCCTAAATTAGCCACGCTATTCAAACCGTCTAATTTTACAGCATAAACGCCTGTTAAGGCAGGCCGCTCGTGCCGCATGTGAATATTGGCAGTGGGAAAGCCAAGCTCGCGTCCACGTTTTGCGCCATGCACTACTTTGCCGCTAACGCTGTAATTACGGCCAAGTAATTGTGTGGCCAAGATTAGGTTGCCAGAAAATAGTGCATCTCGCACGCGCGTGCTCGATACGCGCTCACTATTAAAATCGATGCGTGGCATCGCAATTAACTCGAATGCATTACTACTAAAATCTGCAACTGTACCAGCGCGTTTTGCACCAAATTTAAAATCCTCGCCCACCAAAATAGTGTTGGCATTCAGTTTATAGCGCAAAATACTTAAAAAATCTGATGCAGTAATAACAGAAAAACGTTTATTAAAAGCGCATACCAACACTTTTTTAACACCCATTTGCTGAAAAAACTCTAGCTTTTCGCGCAAATTACTTAAACGCGCTGGCGCATTAAGCGGCGTAAAAAACTCGCGTGGATGTGGCTCAAACGTCATCACGGCTGGTGTTAAATTTTGGGTAGCAGCGTGTTCACACAGCTTATGCAATAAGGCTTGGTGACCTAAATGCATGCCATCAAAATTGCCAATTGCCAAGGCTAGTGGCTCGCAAGGCGTGATGGGTAAATGGCGGTAAACTTGCATGCTAAATTATCAATGTCATTAAATAACAGTACGGTGCATAAAATCTTTTATGCGAATGCCCATTAACCACAACGCCACAAAATAAGTTGTTGAGCCTAACACCAGCAACCCCAGCAAATGCAATAACTTGGGCGTTAATTTGTACGCAAGCCAAGTGGCGTCGCTACCCGCTGCAAAATATAAAGCTAGCGCCATTATGGTGACTGCAACAATTAGCTTTGCCATAAATAAAACCCAGCCCGCTTGCGGCTTATAAACATTGGCTTTTCGCAGATAATAATACAGCAGCCCAGCGTTCATACACGCGCCCAGGCCGATAGAAAGCGCCAAACCCGCATGATGCAAATCGGTAAACAGGTAAAAAAACAAGTTCATTAATTGGGTAGAAACCAAGGTGAAAATGGCAATTTTGACGGGCGTTTTAATGTTTTGGCGCGAGTAAAACGCAGGCGCCAGCACTTTCACCATAATTAAACCCAGCAAGCCCACGCTGTAAGCCATCAGCGCTTGGCGCGTCATTTCAACATCAATCGGGCTAAATTTTCCGTAATAAAATAAGCCTGTTACCAAAGGCACGGCCAGCACAGCCAACGCCACTGCGGCTGGCAGCGCAAGTATTAAGGTAAGGCGCAAGCCCCAATCAAGCAGCTTCGAATACTCGCCATCGGCTTTTTCAGCAAAACTTTTAGATAAACTGGGCAACAAAATCGTGCCAAGCGCAACGCCCATCACGCCAGTAGGGAATTCCATGAGTCGATCTGCATAATACAACCAAGAAACGCTACCAGTGACTAAGAATGAAGCGAAAATGGTGTTAATGAGTAAAGAAATCTGCGCGATAGAAACACCAAAAACCGCAGGCCCCATTAACTTTAAAATGCGCCACACGCCTTCATCTTGCAGGTTTAAGCTATAACGCGGAATAAGGCCAATTTTAAGCAAATAAGGGATTTGATACAGCAACTGCAACACGCCGCCCACAAACACCGCCCAAGCTAGCACTTTAATAGAGTGATTAAAATACGGCGCGGCCAATAAAGCCGCCGTAATAAACGCCACATTCAGCCAAACTGGCGTAAATGCTGGCACCGAGAAGTTGCCGTAAGTATTAAGCACGCCGCCCGCCAGCGACACTAGCGAGATAAAAAAGATATACGGAAAAGTAATACGCAGCAATTCCACCGTTAAATCAAACTTGGCTTTATCCGCCGTAAAACCTGGCGCGCTAATTTGCACAATCCACGGCGCGGCCAGCATGCCAATAATGGTAATTGCCACCAAAAATAGCCCCAGCAAAGTGGCAACGTGATTAATTAAAGCGTGCGTTTCACCATGCGTGCGCTGATTTTTATACTCGGCCAAAATTGGCACGAATGCTTGACTGAATGCGCCCTCCGCAGAGATTCGTCGCAATAAATTAGGGATTTTAAACGCCACAAAAAACGCATCGGTCAGCATGCCCGCGCCAAAAATGCGCGCAATAAGCGTATCGCGCACAAAGCCCAAAATACGCGAGATAAACGTCATGCTGCCAACTTTGGCCAAGGCATTGAGCAAATTCATATTACGTTAAGTAAATTCATGCTGGATTTTTGATGTAGGCTATTTAATATAAAATTGCTGTGATTTTAACACGCCCACAAGCGTTTTAATTACTTGCTTTTATGCGATTAATGCTTGCCAAAACAGTTAAAAAACACTACTATACGCGGCTTCGTATAAAACTCGATAAAGCTTTAGGACAAACAACACATGGCAAATACCGCACAGGCTCGCAAACGCGCGCGTCAATCAGTTAAAGTGAATGCACACAATTCTGCATTACGTTCAACGCTTCGCACTGCAATTAAAAAAGTGCTTAAAGCGGTAGAGGCTGGCGACAAGGCCGCTGCAATGATTACCTACCAAGAAAATGTTAGCGTGATTGACCGCATTGCGGATAAAAAAATCATCCATAAAAACAAAGCAGCGCGTCATAAAAGCCGCTTAACTGCTGCAATTAAAGCACTTAAAGGCGACGCGCCTGTGATGTTGGCTAAAAAAGCCGCGCCAGTTAAGGCAAAAGCTGTGCCTAAAGCGAAAGCAGCACCAGCTAAAGCCGCTGCTAAACCAAAAGCTGCCGCTAAGCCAAAGGCAGTAGCAAAACCTAAAGCTGAAAAATAAGTTTTTTA
>JANOWA010000041.1:0-3752 GCA_031417675.1 Methylotenera sp. | reverse complement strand
TCAGTAATGTCTGAAATAAGCTCTACAATCTCGCCAATCTCTTGCGAGCTTTCGCCCAACCGTTTGATACGTTTTGAGGTTTCTTGAATCTGTTCGCGAATGCCGTTCATACCCGCAATAGTGTTTTGTACGGCTTTAGAGCCTTGTGTTGCCGCTTGCAACGAGCGCTGCGCCACTTGCGAAGCCTGACTGGCGTTGCTTGATACCTGCAAAATAGAGCGTGTCATATTACCAAACGCTTCGGTCGTTTCTGCAATTTGCGATGATTGTTTTTCTGCTGCTGATAGCAAGCCAACCGATGTTGCCTGCGCTTGACCTGTCGCCGTACTCACCTGCTGCGACGCACGGTTAATACCTGTTACCAATCCGCGCAAGCTATCAATCGTATAGTTAATCGAGTCGGCAATCGCACCTGTAATATTCTCTTTAACCTCTGCGCGCACGGTTAAGTCACCATCCGCAAGGTCGCCCATCTCGTCAAGTAAATTCAACACCGCCATTTGGTTTTGTTGGCCGTCGTTTTCTAACATCATCACCGCGCTATTAATCGTTTTGGCTTGGCGTTTACCAAAATACCAAACCAAAAAAAGAATCAACAAGCCTAGCAAGCCTAGCAGCGTTAAAATCGTGTTCAGCAGATTATTGCTAGATGTATTTACTTTGGTAATTTCTTTTCCCAAGTCGGTATTGAGTGCCTTAACTGTTTGTTTGTTTACTTCATATGCACCCGCCAAATCGGCTAATGGCTTGGCCGCAGCAATAGCGCCCAGCTTAATAGCAGGTAGGTAATCTTTATTAAAGATACGATAAAAGTTCTCGTTTGACTTTACTACCGCCTTAAATGCGCCTTGCATTTCTGCGCCTTGCTCAGTATTTTGCCAAAATGCCGCTCGGTTTTTAAAATCGCTTTCAAGCGCAACCACTTCTGCTAGTTTTTTGTCGCGTTTCTCATAATCCGAGCTAGATGTGGCCACAAACGCTTCATTGGCGGCCGCAAAGGCATCTACCGCGTACAAAGGCGGTGGCAAAATATCGGCGCGTAAGTCTTGATTGAGTTTAATTTTATCGTACACGGGGCCATTCACCCGCACTTGGTTAATCACATAAAATGCCAACGCAATAAAAATGAGCAAGCCTATGATAGGGATAAGAATCTGACGATTGCTAGCGCCTTTATCAACAGCGCCGCTTGCAGCCGCTTCACCAAAAAAGAATTGCTTGATTTTAGTCGGTAACTCTTTAATATTAAATGCCATTTTCAATCCCTTTAAGTTCTAAATTATTCATTTAGCGCTAGCTTTATGCTGGTCGTACTTTAAATTTCGTAAGGTGTGACAAACTCTTTCGATCGTACCAATTTGTCGCAATCGAGCATGTACCAAATCTGATTATCTGCATCTTGATAGCTTTGCGTTTTTAAACACACACTTTCATCTACCGCCTCTTTACGCATTTTCAATTCATCTAACCTGCGTAAGCCAATCATTTTATCTACGACAAACGCCACATTTGAAGTGATTACTTCACTCACCATGACCAAACGTGTGTTAGATGAAATATGCGTAAGCTTACTTTCTAACAATTGCCCCAAATCGTTAATGGCAAACAGTACGCCGCGTACATTAGCCACACCCAAAAACCAGGGCTTAACGAGTGGTACGCGTTGTATCGCCATCATTGGAAGGGTTTCTGAAATCTCTTGCAAATTAATAAGTATATTTTTACTGCCAATCACCACCCCCAAATAGCCTGCTGGCGGCTCTGCGCCTGCCTTTTTGGCATTTTCTAATCGCGCCAAAATATTGGTTTGGTAATCGCGTAATGTGGTTCTTTTATCCATCGCTCTATTTTTAATTGCGCTTTTACGCGTGTGTTTAGCCTAGCTTATTAATAATGGCGACAATTTCAGCCTTGGGAACAGGCTTTAACACGCAAGCCTTTGCGCCCATTTTTTCTGCCCAAGCATGATCGGTTACTTGCAATTTACCCGAACATAATATCACCGGAATTTTTGCCGTTGCTGGGTCTTTGGTGAGCGTGCGCGTGGCTTGAAAGCCCGTTAAGCCTGTCATAATAATATCCATAATGATTAAATCTGGCTTAATTTCTGCGGCACGCTCGACACAAGCCTCGCCACTTTCTAGCGCAATCACCTGATAGCCCGCGCCTTCTAATAAATCGGTTAAATAAAACCGATCGGTCGCAGAATCATCGACGATTAAAATTTTACTAATTGCCATTACCGTTCTCCCTAAAATTCTTGTGCTAATTGCTGATGTAATTAATGTTAGTAATTACACTTTACCAATGTAATTATTCACCGCTTCTATCAAGCTATCTTGCGTAAACGGTTTAGTTAAATATTGGTCAGACCCCGCCATGCGGCCGCGCGCGCGGTCAAACAGGCCGTCTTTGCTTGATAACATAATCACAGGGGTTGATTTAAATTTGGCGTTGCGCTTAATCAGCGCGCAGGTTTGATAGCCATCTAGGCGCGGCATCATAATATCCACAAAAATCACTTGTGGATGTTGATCGGCAATTTTTGCTAACGCATCAAAACCATCTTCGGCCAAAATAACCTCGCAACCAGCCGCTTTCAGAAATATTTCTGCACTGCGGCGGATGGTGTTGCTATCGTCAATCACCATTACTTTTGTACCAACTAAATTTGCTTGCACCACGCTGTATTCCTTTGGCCTATGCAACCATAAGCCTAAAAATTTCTTTATGTTTAAGAATATTGTATTGAAACTGTGGTTTTTTATTGTTAATTAGTTAGTTCACGCCTATAAATATTACATTTTTTAAAATAAATTGCAACACTTACATCATTTTTGTAATAATATACTTTAACAACAATAATTAAGTTTTGTGATTTAATGCATCTCATGCAAAAAATTATAAATTCTCTACAAAACACAAACTTTAAAATTGTTAGGAATGGCAGTAATGATTATTAGACAAGAATCAGTTGATTCTAAAACAGCATTAAAAGACTTACCAAGCGCCTCGCCGCTGCCATCCGCTAATTTGGTCTTAGTTTTTGGATCAGTTAAACGATTTACCGAAGGCAAATTACAAAGCTTTTTAAAGTCACGTTACCCCACTGCGCAATTGGTTGGCTGTACTACTTCGGGCGAGATAAGCCCAAAAGGCGTATTTGACGACAGTATTCAAATGACTGCGATTCAATGGGAAAAAACTGTTCAACGCGTGGCGCAAACTAAAATGACGGGCATGCAAAACTCGTTTGAGGCGGCAGCTGGCTTGGCTAAGCAACTAAAAGCCGATAGCTTGCGCACGATTTTAGTCATTTCTGACGGCTTAAACGTAAACGGCTCGGAGTTATTAAAAGGCTTTCAAAGTGTTTTGGGTGATATCCCGATTGTTGGCGGCTTGGCTGGCGATGGCGGTGCATTTGTCAAAACCCTGCAACTATTTAACGATACCGTTTCAGATAACCAAGTGATTGCAGTTGGCTTGTATGGCAAGGCGCTAATCACCTCTAGCGGCGCGCTAGGCGGCTGGAAGCCTTATGGCCCACCACGCAAAGTGACTAAATCGACCAAAAACGTGGTGTTTGAGATGGATGACAAACCCGCGCTACCGCTGTATAGAATGTATATTGGCGAGGCGTTTTCTCGCGGCTTGCCAGGAACTGGCTTAAAATTTCCGCTGGCTGTGATTGAAGATGGCAAACGTGATGTTGAAAAAATCCGTACTTTATTAGCCATTGATGCTAAAAACAA
>JANOWA010000040.1:0-3678 GCA_031417675.1 Methylotenera sp. | reverse complement strand
CCAGAGTTGGCTGGCTTTAAAAGCTTGGCGTTTGTAGCGGGCTTTTTTGTGTTTATTTTAGGCTTGCAGATTGCATTTTTAAGTTTGTTTGCTTGGGGCAAGCTCGTTAAACCCGTGTTGATATTTGTGTTAATTTACGCGGCTTTGGGCGCGTATTTTATGCTTAGTTATGGCGTGGTGGTCGATAAAAGCATGCTGGTCAATGTGCTGCAAACCGATTTACGCGAATCCACAGAGCTGTTTAGCCTGCAATTAGTGTGGGTGCTGGGCTTAATGGCGCTACTGCCTATTTTATTGTTGTGGCGGGTTAAGGTGCAAAGCGCACCATTTTTTGCACAACTTAAACATAATATTGTGCTGATGTTGCTGGCGATTATCTTGGCGGTAACGGCCGTGATGTTGACTTTTCAAAGCACTGCCTCGGTCATGCGCAATCACAAAGAGTTACGATTTATGATTAATCCACTTAACTCGGTGTATGCCCTGGGTTTGATTGTGGCAGAGCCGTTTACACGCGCTAAACTCGCGGCGCAAGCCATTGGGCAAGATGCGAAGGTAGGCGTGAGTTGGCAAGCTAATAAAAAGCCCACTTTGTTGATTGTGGTGATAGGCGAAACGGCGCGCGCGGCTAATTTTTCGCTTAACGGTTATGCGCGTGATACGAATCCAGAGCTGGCGCAGGCGCAGGTGGCTAACTTTACTAATGTGCATTCTTGCGGCACTAGCACGGCGGCATCGCTGCCTTGCATGTTCTCGCACTTGGGGCGTGAGGCCTACAACAAACGCAGCGCCAATTTTGAGGGCTTATTGCCCGTGTTAAAACGCGCGGGCTTGGGTGTACTGTGGCGCGATAATAATGCAGGCTGCAAAGGCGTTTGTAGTAATGAGCCTGCCGAGTACGAGGATATGAGCCATTTATCAGTAGCCGATTTGTGCCAAAACCAAGCCTGTTTTGATGAGATTTTACTACATCAGCTGGATGAACGTGCCGCCAACATACTTAACAATCGCAAAGCCAGCCAAGCCAATGGCCTAGTGATTTTTATGCACCAAATGGGCAGCCACGGCCCAGCCTATTACTTGCGCAGCCCGCAGGCTTATAAAGCCTTTTTACCTGAATGTACCAGCAATAATTTGCAAGATTGTACGCAAGCGCAAGTGATTAATGCGTATGACAACACCATTCGCTACACCGACCATTTTTTAGCGCAAACCATTAAGTGGCTTAATAGCCATGAAAATCAATATGATACCGCCATGCTGTATGTATCGGACCACGGCGAATCGCTGGGCGAAAACAATACGTATTTACATGGCTTGCCGTATTTAATTGCGCCCGATGTGCAAAAGCATGTGCCGATGGTGGTGTGGTTATCGCCGCAAATGCAGGCGCGCAGCGGCGTGAGCATGGCTTGCTTGCAACAACAAAAGGATGTTGCGTTATCACACGATAACCTATTTCATAGTGTGCTGGGTTTGCTGGACATTGACACTAGTGTTTACAGCGAGGCGCAAGATTTATTTGCGCCTTGCAGTAAAAAACCAAATTAACGCAGCATTAACTTAAACTAGCGCTGCAAAAATATTGGCTTTTATGGTTTCTAACTCACCTAACCCATTGATTTTAATATGTTTCGGCGCGGCTAAGTTACCAAACTTAATGCCGCTTTTTGCCCAATCGCTATAGTAGCTAATCAAGGGCTCGGTTAAGTTGTGATATTCCACTAGGCGTTTATTCACTACGTCTGGCGCTTCATCGGCGCGCTGCACTAAATCTTCACCCGTCATGTCATCTTTACCTGCCACTTTGGGCGGGTTAAATTTAATATGATAGGTGCGGCCACTGGCAATGTGGCTGCGGCGGCCAGTCATGCGCTCCATAATCGCGCTATCTGGTACGTCAATTTCCACCACGTAATCAATCATCACGCCCGCATTTTTCATGGCATCAGCCTGCGGAATGGTGCGTGGAAAGCCATCAAATAAAAAGCCATTTTTGCAATCGGCTTCTTTAATACGTTCGCTCACCATGCCAATAATCACGCTGTCAGGCACTAGGCCGCCGCTGTCCATAAAACTTTTGGCCTCTAAGCCTAGCGGCGTACCCGCTTTAACTGCGGCGCGTAGCATGTCGCCCGTAGAAATTTGCGGAATATTAAAATGTTGTTTAATAAAAGTGGCTTGAGTGCCTTTGCCAGCGCCAGGAGCGCCTAGTAGGATAATACGCATTAGACTAATCTCTAAAAAAGTGAATAAATAAAAAGTAAGATTATATCAAATTAGATAATTAGAAATCGCCACAAATTGCGCCACGCTTAAATTTTCGGCACGCAATTGCGGGTTAATATTTAGTGCGGCAAAACCAGCATCGTCCAGCAAGCCTTTAAGCGTGTTACGCAGCGTTTTGCGGCGTTGGCCAAAGGCTTTTAACACTACATTAGCAAACACCTGCTCATCATTCGCCACAAAAGGCAGCGTTGCGTGCGGCACACAGCGCACAAAAGCTGACTCTACTTTGGGGGCTGGCTCAAAAGCCTCTGGCGGAACGGTGATTAAATATTCCATTGCCAAATGATATTGCAACATGACCGAAAGCCGCCCGTATGCTGGTGTTGAGGGTTGTGCTACCATGCGCTCCACCACCTCTTTTTGCAGCATAAAATGCATATCGACAATGTGCGACAAGTTGTCTAACAAGTGAAATAAAATGGGCGTAGAGATGTTATATGGCAAGTTGCCCGTCACGCGTTGATTGTTGCCTAAGCTAGTAAAATCAAACTTAAGCGCGTCGGCACTGTGAATGGTGATATGGTTTTTAGCGTATTCTTTTTGCATCCAAGCGATAATGTCTCTATCGACTTCTACCACATGCAAAAGCTTGAGTTTTTGCAACAAAGGCTTAGTCAGCGCGCCTAAACCTGGGCCAATTTCAACCATTAAATCATCCGCTTTGGGCGAGATTGCGTCTAATAAACTGGCAATCACGCTTTGATCGGTTAAAAAGTTTTGGCCAAAACGTTTTTTTGCAATGTGTTTCATCAGTCGTAATTCATACGCGGTTGTTAGCTAGTTCAATCGCCAACTCAATCGCCGCCAGTATGCTGCCTACATTAACGTTGCCAGTTCCTGCTAAATCAAGCGCAGTGCCGTGATCGACCGAGGTGCGGATGATGGGCAAACCCAGCGTGACGTTAACACCGCCACCAAAACTGGCATATTTAAGCACGGGCAAACCTTGGTCGTGATACATCGCCAGTACCGCATCAGCATTGGCTAAATGGTGCTTGGCAAATAACGTATCTGCTGGCAAAGCGCCTATTAAGTGCATGTTTTCATGACGTAATTTTTCTAAAATAGGGTTAATAATTTCAATTTCTTCACGGCCTAAATAGCCATCTTCGCCCGCATGTGGGTTTAAACCAGCTACTAAAATACGTGGTTTTTTAATGCCAAATTTAGTGATTAAATCGGCATGTAAAATACGAATGGTGGTTTCTAAGCCTAATTTTGTAATGGCGGCAGGCACGTCTTTTAGGGCTAAATGAATAGTTGCCAGCGCCACTTTCATGCCGCCGCGATTGCTGCCATCAACTAACATCATCACCACGTTTTTGGTGTTGGTGCGCTCGGCTAAATACTCAGTATGGCCAGTAAACGCAATGCCCGCATCGTTTATCA
>JANOWA010000039.1:0-5663 GCA_031417675.1 Methylotenera sp. | reverse complement strand
CGGTGGCAAGCACGATAATTATCGTCCAGAGCTTGAATTATCTGCCGCATACTTAGTGCGCAAAAACGTAGCCATTGGCGCGGAATATCGCATGAAACCAAATAACCTAGAAAGCCCTGCCAATGCTGCCTTGTTTGGCGGTGCTAGTGTGATTGATTTGCAAGAAGACGATGCTTTTGATGTATTTGTGGCCTATGCGCCCACCAAAAACATATCGCTCACTGTGGCCTACGTTAATTTAGGCAATATCGCCACCGTTAAAGCCGTGGGTGCCGATTATGGCAAACAAGACGGTGTGTATTTATCGGCACAAGTTGGCTTTTGAGCCCATCATCGATTCATTATCACCAAACATTTAAAAGGCTACCAATATGAAAAAATCTTTAAGCAACCTAATCGCATGCACATTCGCTTGCGTATTGACAACTATTGCCTTACCTGCACTGGCAGACGAGGCAATGCCGCACAATACCAATACATCTAACGCCAACCTTGGCAATACGCCAATGGAAGGCACCGCAACCTTTGAAGCGTTTGGCGGCAAGCCAGGTTTAGTAAAAATTATGGATGACTTTATGATTGGGCTAGTGGCAGACCCGCGCACCGCGCAATTTTTTAATAACGAGAAACAAACTTTTATTAAGGCGATGTTGGTCGAGCAAATGTGTGAATTAATGAATGGTGGTTGCAAATACCCAGGTCGCGACATGAAAACGACGCATGCCAACATGAAAGTAAATCGTGCGGCATTTAATGCGCTGGTAGAGCAGTTTCAATTTGCAATGGATAAACATAACGTGCCATTTGCAGCGCAAAACAAATTGCTGGCTAAATTAGCGCCGATGTATCGCGAAGTTGAAACCACGACTGGTGATGCCGTACCACCAGTTAAGTTAGCCAATTAATCATATTAGGCATTAACCATTGCAATAGCCTATTATGATGATGTTATCTAACCCCTCATTGATGGAATATGCTGTGCCGCCAACAGACCAGTTTTTTAAAATTGTAGAAGGTTTAGTGGCGCGTGACGAACAATCTTTAGCCAGTTTGTACGATTGTACGCTGGCCAAAGTATATGGTCTGGCGCTTAAAATCACGCGCCGACACGATTTAGCCGAAGAAGTGGTAGAAGATACCTATATGCAAGCATGGCAAGAAATCGCCAAGTTTGACTATAATCGCGGGCCTGTAATAGCCTGGTTAATGATCATTTGTCGATCGCGCGCCATTGATGCGCTACGTCGGCTAGATGTTGCCGAATCGCATGCCGAGCCTGAAAATTTAGAAACAGAATTGGGTAAAGTAGGCAGCCCGCTGGATATCTTATTGCTGTTAGAGCGTGAATCTGCCATACAACTAGCAATGGCGCAGTTAAACGCGCTGCAACGACAATTGCTGGCGCTAGCTTTTTTTAAAGGTTTTACCCATGACGAAATTGCACACCAAATGCAGCTGCCACTTGGCACTGTAAAATCAACCATCAAGCGCGCGCAAGATAAACTAAAAGTTGCTTTAACTAAAGCGGAAGGCGAATAATGACCAAGCCAAGCCAACATAAAACTGTGAAAAAATCGACCATTGCAAACAAGCCTACTTATTTAACACCCGTGTTAAATGATGAGATTAGTGCAGCAATTGCCAGCAAAATCATGCCTACAACGCCCGCACCAGAGGTTGCATTACGCATCAAAACCAAGCTCATGCAGCGCGTAAAAGCGGATACCCATGCGTTTGTATTTACCAATCAAGGTGAATGGAAAGCGCTGTCTGATGGTGTACAAATCAAACTATTGCATAAAGACCTTGCAGCGAAATCGTTTTTATTAAAATTAGCGGCAAATGCTATTATTCCTGCCCATGCACACACTCAAGATGAAGAATCTTATGTGATTGACGGCAGCGTATATCTTGAAGGTATTTTGTGCCATGCGGGCGATTATCATTATGCAGTCGCTGGTAGTCAGCATCAAGAAATTCGCACTGCACAAGGTTGTACTTTATTAATAAGAAGCGTGATTAATCAAAAGCGTGACTAATTAGAAGCTTATAAATCATTTTTTAATGCGGTCATTTTTGTTAACACTTTATTTGTTAGGGCAACCTTTGCTGGCTTTTTCAGCAGGCTATTCTGCCCCATTTTGGTTACCCACTGGGCATTTGCAAACCATTGTTGCAACATTTGTCTGCACACCATCGGTTGATTACCGCCGCCAACGTTGGGAGCTGACAGACGGCGATTTTGTCGATGTCGATTGGGTTGAACCTGATAGTTTTGATGCAAATACGCCGATTGTTGTCCTGTTTCATGGACTTGAAGGTAGCTCACAAAGCGCTTATGCAAAGTCGTTGATGGCCGCGGCTAAAACCAAGGGCTGGCGCGGCGTGGTCATTCATTTTAGAGGCTGCTCGGGCGAGCCAAATCGCTTGCCGCGGGTGTATTACGCAGGGGACACCGTTGAAATTCAGCAATTATTATTACGTGTGCGCGAGGGCGCACCACAAGCACCTATTTACGCGGTTGGCTTTTCTTTGGGCGGCAATGCACTATTAAAATGGCTAGGCGAATCTAGTGATCAAGCCAAAAGTATCATCACCAAAGCGGCGGCAGTCTCCGCGCCAATGGATTTAGCGGCATCCGCCAACGCGCTTGATACTGGGCTAAACCGACTGTTATATACGCCGCGCTTTGTCGATTCCATGCGGCCAAAAGCCTTGGCCATGTCGGCGCGTTTTCCTGGTTTGTTGGATGATGAAAAAATAAAATCGGCCAAAACCATACATGATATCGATAACGCGGTAACCGCCGTTTTGTATGGCGCTGCAAATGCCGATGATTATTATGCACAAAATGCGGCGAAGCCTTGGCTAGCGCAAATTAGCTTGCCAACGCTTATTTTAAACGCAAAAAATGACCCATTTTTACCAGCAGAAACCTTGCCTAGCGCTGAAGAAGTCTCTGCATCGGTGACGCTTGAATACCCAGAAACAGGCGGTCATGTGGGGTTTGCTGGGCGCGATAACTGGCTTGCAAAGCATTTATTAGAATTTTTTGATGATGCGCTATGAATAAAAAACCAAATGGTGCATCTATGCCAGTTATTTGGCCGTATTCAATTGAAGCAATCGTTTTAATTGCATGAATAATCTGCAAAAAGCGAAACTTAACTATATTACCAGTAGTCTTTTCAAGTAGTCGTTTTGTTGCGCAGCTATACATAACGATTGCAGCTTAATTAACGAATAAAAATAATTTAGGGTTCTACATGCCGCTTATTAACACCTCATTATCATTGGCCGAAAAAGGCTTAATGCCCGATAGTTTTATTCGTGCGGGCATACGCAAACTTGTTGCAACGCGTTTAAGCGATATTTCTGCCAATAACTGTGAAGTGGGTAGCAAAATTTTTGCTGATTTTGTCGCAAATATGCGTCAAGCTAATATCGCCGAAGTGCCAGAACTGGCCAATGCGCAACATTACGAAGTACCAGCTGAATTTTTTCATTATTGTCTTGGCAATCAGCGCAAATACAGCAGCTGTTTTTGGTTGCCAGATACCATTGATTTAGATGATGCTGAGATATTAGCGCTGCAACAAACCTGCGATCATGCCGATATTCAAGATGGGCAACATATTTTAGAGCTCGGTTGCGGTTGGGGGTCTTTAAGTTTATGGATGGCAACGCACTACCCAAACGCGCAGATTACGGGCGTTTCTAACTCTAACTCGCAGCGTGAATACATAACACAAATGGCAAAATCGCTTGGTTTAACCAATTTAACGATTATCACCGCTGATATGAACGTGTTTGAAGCGCCCAGCACCTACGATCGTGTGGTTTCTGTTGAAATGTTTGAGCACATGCGCAATTGGCAGGTGTTATATGGCAAAGTCGCCAATTGGCTTAAGCCACAAGGCCAATTTTTTAAACATATTTTTGTGCACCGCAATACGCCGTATTTGTTTGAAGTACAAGGCAAAGATGATTGGATGAGCGAATTCTTTTTTAGCGGCGGCATGATGCCCAGTGACGATTTACCGCTGCACTTTCAAGATGCACTCAACATTAAACAACGTTGGCGATGGGATGGCACGCATTATGAAAAAACCGCTAATGCTTGGCTGCAAAATATGGATGCCAATAAAGAAGCCATTACGCCTATTTTAGCAGCCACTTACGGCGTAGAAAATGTTGAAATGTGGCGCAATCGTTGGCGCATATTTTATATGGCTTGCGCTGAGTTATTTGGCCACAATAACGGCCAAGAATGGTGGGTCACGCATTATTTGTTTGAAAAACGCTAGTGATGTCAAAAAATATTGTCATCAACTTTATTTTGTTTCAAATTGGCTGGTTTGCTTGTGTAATGGGCGCAGCTAAGCAAATGCCGTGGCTAGGGGTAATTGTGGTGGCAGCCATTGTGGCATGGCACTTAAGTCAAGCTATTCAACCAAAGCTTGAGGTTTATTTGATTGTAATCACGCTAATAATCGGTGCAATTTACGATCAAACCATGTTGCAAAATAATTTACTAACGTACCAAGCGCACGGCTGGAGCAATAACCTAACCCCCGCATGGATACTGGCCTTGTGGGCAGAGTTTGCTACTATTTTGAATGTGAGTTTACGCTGGATGAAAAAGCGTTGGTTAATCGCAATCTTGTTTGGTGCAATTGGCGGGCCACTGGCCTACATTGCCGCAGCAAGGTTAGGTGCAGTTCAGTTAGATAATCTGCCACTGAGCTATGTTGGGCTTAGCCTTGGCTGGGCAATTATTACGCCTTTATTGCTTAAGCTGTCTGAGCGTTTGGATGGCTTTAAACCAGCACTTAAGCCAATAGAAGGATTTAAACAACAAAATGTTTAGTTGGACTATCTACTTTTACAGCTTAATCACCATCGGCTTGTTTGCACTATGGGGCTGGCTACTAAGCTTGGCGCGCAACAACGTGACGCATATCGATAGCATGTGGAGCTTGTTTTTTGGCTTGGCCGCTTACACAACTGCACTATTTGTGCTGTTTAATGAGCCCTTATCCAGCCGAGTTGCCATGGTATTAACGCTCATCACGATTTGGGCATTGCGACTATTTATTTACCTTACTTGGCGCAACTGGGGTCCGCACGAAGATAGCCGCTACGTGGCCATACGCGCAAATAATGAGCCCAATTTTTGGCTTAAAAGCCTCTACATTGTGTTTGGTTTGCAAGCAATGTTGGCATGGATTATTTCCATCTCACTCTACGGCGCAATCACAGGTAACACCGCATTTAACTGGTTAGATTATGCGGGCTGCACATTGATTTTATTTGGGTTTTAGTGGGAGTTTGTAGGCGATTGGCAACTATCTCGTTTTAAAGCCAATCCAAGCCACAAAGGCAAAGTGCTCGATACTGGTTTATGGCGCTATAGCCGCCATCCTAACTACTTTGGCGAATGCCTTGTGTGGTGGGGTTTTTACGCAATTGCCGTTGCAGCAGGTGCTTGGTGGGCGATTATTTCACCTGTGTTAATGACGCTATTGTTGCTTAAAGTCTCGGGTGTCAGTTTGTTGGAAAGCACGATTGTGGAACGCCGCCCTGCTTATGCCGACTACATTAAAAACACCAACGTTTTTTTACCTGGGTTTACAAAAAAATAATATCCAAAGGATTAATGA
>JANOWA010000038.1:0-3932 GCA_031417675.1 Methylotenera sp. | reverse complement strand
CAAAAGAACAGCAACTTTGCGAAAATCAGCTCGCCGTTTGCGAAGGCTCTGATTGGTTTTGGTGGCTGGGCGATTACAACTCGGCCGCCAGCGTCAATAGCTTTGACCGGCTTTATCGACGAAATTTAAGTAATTTATATGTGTTGCTAAAACAACCAGTACCAAGCGATTTATTAAACCCGATTAGCCTTGAAGCATTAGCACAGTTGAGTAATGACGGCGCTAGCAATAATATGCATAGCGGTACCATGAAACGCGGACAAGAGAATTAAAGCCATGAAAAAACAGTATTAATGCAACAAATCGTGCAAAAAAATACGCGCTGCGCAGGCGTTTTACTCCATATTAGTTCGTTGCCAGCAGGCGATTTTGGTGCGGATGCGACGCAATTTATCGATTTTTTGGCTGACATTGGCGCGGCTGTTTGGCAAACATTACCGCTAAATATGCCGCATGACGATGGCTCGCCCTATCAATGTTTAAGCGCGCATGCGGGCAACCCAGCGTTTATTAGTTTACAGCGTTTGGTTGAGCAAAACTTATTACATCATGCTGATTTAATCTTCAACACAGATGCGCTGCAGGCTAATAGGCACGCCATGCTAGCCAAGGCCTATTTTAATTATAAACATTGTCAAAATGCCGCGTTGCAACTTGAATTTGTTGGATTTTGTCGTAAAAATGTGGCTTGGCTGGGCGATTTTGCCGTATTTCTGGTGCTTAGAGAAAAGTTTAAACACGCCAGCTGGAGCGCTTGGCCAACCCCCTACAAAAATAAGCAAGCAGCAGTAATCGCCAAAGTTAAGCAACGCTTTGCGCACGAAATTGCGGTGATTAAATTTACCCAGTTTTTGTTCTTTAAACAGTGGCAGTCGCTTAAAACCGATGCCAACAAAAAAAATATCGCCATGTTTGGTGATATCCCCATTTTTGTGGCATATGACAGCGCCGATGTGTGGGCAAAGCCACATTTATTTAAACTAGATACGCATAAAAATATGCAAGTTGTGGCGGGTGTGCCGCCCGATTATTTTTCTGAAACAGGCCAGCGCTGGGGCAACCCGCACTACAACTGGCACGCTATGCGGGCCAATGGCTTTAAATGGTGGCAAAGCCGTATGCGTACGCAACAGCGCATGTTCGATTTAGTACGTATCGACCATTTTAGGGGCTTAGAAGCTGCATGGGAGATTCCTGCAAACGAAGAAACGGCCATTAACGGCACATGGGTACAAGCGCCAGGCGATGCCTTGCTGCGCGTGCTACGCAAGCGTTTTCCTAATTTGCAATTAGTTGCCGAAGACTTAGGCGTTATCACGCCAGAAGTAGATGCGCTGCGTGAAAAACACCAATTACCAGGCATGAAAATTCTGCAATTTGCCTTTGGTGGCGATGATACAAATCCTTATTTGCCGCACAATATTGAGGTGAATAGTGTGGTTTATACTGGCACACACGATAACGATACCAGCTTGGGCTGGTATCAGTCCTTAGATGAAAACGCAAAAAATCATCTGCACACTTTGCTAGAAACGTCCGCGCCAACCATGCCACAAGGCTTGGTGATGCTTGCATTGGCGTCAAAAGCCGATATGGCGATTATTCCTATGCAGGATATTTTGGGTTTAGATAGCACACATCGCATGAATACGCCAGGTACGGTTGAAGCTAACTGGCAATGGCGATTTGACTGGGATATGCTAAGCGATGCCGCACAACAATACATTAAAAATGCAATCGCGCAGACGAAGCGGACAGGAAAATGGCATTAACCATTGGCATCGATGTTGGCGGCACCAATATTCGCTTTGGCGTGTTTAATCAAACACAGTTAATTGACGAAATTAGGTTGGAATCGAACCTGAGCAAGCTATGCGGCGAGCTACTGCCAGAACACGCCAGCTATGAAATTGTGCGTATATTATCGAGTGGAATTATAAACATAATTGAAAAAAATCAACCTATTCAATCGGTTGGTATAGGATTCCCTGGTTTTATTAATCCCGATTCAAAAAAAATAGTCGCCTCACCCAATTTGCCAGGTTTGAGTTATTTTAATTTGGCGGGGGAGTTATCCAGAATTTTGGGCTTACCTTTTACGCTAGAAAACGATGCCAATGCAGCGGCTTATGGCGAGTATATTTTAGCGGGAAAACCTGAAGGTGGCTTGGTTTACCTTGGACTTGGCACGGGCGTCGGTGGCGGCTTGGTCATGGATGGCAAAGTTTTTACGGGTCAACAAGGCTGCGCAATGGAAGTTGGGCATATCATTATCGAGCCAAATGGCCGTTTATGTGGTTGCGGCAATAAAGGTTGCATGGAGCAATACGCATCGGCCAGTGGCATTGTAATGAGCTATTTTAATGCCACACAAAACAACTTAACAGCCGCACAAATTGCCAAGCTTGCGGGTGAAGGCGATCAACACGCCATTAATGCTTACTTACTAGCGGCAAACGCGCTAGCACAAGCATTGGCCAGTATTGTAAAAGTGCTGGATATTAAAAATGTGGTGATTGGTGGTGGTGTAGCAGGTGCATGGTCACTGATGAAAGTGGCGTTTACGCAACGATTTGAAGCGGATTTGATCCCTGTTTTACGCAATACACTCAAGATAAAAATATCCAATGCCAATGACAAAGCGGGCATGCTGGGGGCAGCGATGCTAAGTACAGAAGCTAGTTAAGGCCAGCTTTACCCACTTTTCCACCACCGTAAATCATCCATTTTTAGCATCGCTTGACCGACGCCCGCAGCTACGTTTTGGCCTTGTTTGCCGCAAATACTGACGCCGTTTTCACAAGCCTTTTCGATGTTTTAAAAAATATATCTCAACACATTGTAATGTTCTGATCGTTTAAGCGACTAAGTATAACAATGGTTTAAGGTGCTTATAGAATAATGTTGCTAGCTGCTAATAAAAAATATTGTTCACTTTATGTTGGCCTTGTTATATTCACCAATAGTCTATTTTGCAGCGCACAAATTGCTGCCGATACCGTTAATACTGCCACAACGCAAGTTGCTAAACCCGCAACACAAACTAAGTTTTTACCGCTAGCAGATTACCTCGCTGTGATGGGCAATGATGAAGCAGCAGCACTTTCTGCCTTAAATCGTATTGAAAAATTTTCAGATCAAGCATCAACTGCCATGCTAATTGAAATGGTTTACCAAGTACCAAGTCGCAATGTGCTAGAAAAACTAATTGGCATGCTAGAGAAAAAATCTGGCCAGACATTTGATGGCGATGTGAATTCACTTTATGAATGGTTATGGTCGGTAGAGCGGCCAGTACATCCAGATTATGCAGAATTTAAAAAAATACTGTATTCGCCAATAGATGCACGATTTGCAGAATATTTTAGCAATCAACCCAAAACGCTGATTCGTTTGGATGAAGTGCGCTGGGGCGGGGTGGTTCGCGACGGCATTCCGCCGCTTAAACAACCTAAAATGATTGCCGCCAAAGATGCAACCTGGCTAGAAGATGAGAATGTGGTATTTGGCGTGGCTATTAATGGCGATGTACGGGCTTATCCAAAGCGCATATTAGCTTGGCATGAGATGTTTAAAGATAAGATAGGCGGATTAGAGTTGGCGGGTGTTTATTGCACATTGTGCGGCGCATTGGTGCTGTACGACACTACAATAGACGGCACGCATTATGAGCTTGGCACGAGCGGGTTCTTATATCGGTCGAATAAGCTGATGTATGATCATGCAACAAAATCGATGTGGTCAACGCTGACTGGATCGCCCGTGATTGGCAAATTGGCGGGTAAAAATATTAAGTTAAAATCGCTGTATGTGGTGACAACAACCTGGAAAGAATGGCGCACACGCCACCCTAATACCACTGTGCTTTCGCTAGAAACTGGGCATACACGAGATTACGGTGAAGGCGTTGCTTATCACAATTATTTTGCGAC
>JANOWA010000037.1:0-7099 GCA_031417675.1 Methylotenera sp. | reverse complement strand
GCCTTAAAAAATGCGCAACATCTCGCTAAAACCATTACTGATTCTCTTGGTGGTTTAGGTTTGTTTGGTGTGGAATTGTTTGTAAGCGGCGACCAAGTGTGGTTTTCTGAAGTCAGTCCGCGCCCGCATGATACGGGCATGGTCACCATGTGTTCGCAAAGATTGAGCGAGTTTGAATTGCACGCACGTGCTATTTTAGGTTTGCCAGTAGATGTCAGCATGAAAGAAGCGGGCGCAAGTGCGGTAATTTACGGCGGTATTGACTCTAAAAATTTACAATATGATGGTCTGGAAGCCGCGCTGGCTGTGCCTTGCAGCGATGTCCGTTTATTCGGCAAACCTGAATCGTTCGTCAAACGTCGCATGGGTGTTGCGCTAGCAACGGGTAAAGATACAGATGAAGCAAGGGCGCGCGCCAAGCTGGCGGCGAGTTTAGTTAAAACCAGCGATTAATTCTATTCCTGTCGTTCGCCCTCGGCGTGTCGTAGGGTGCGCGTGGTTCGACAGGCTCACCACGAACGGATGTATGTGACATGTTGAATAAAATTGAAGAGGTTGGCAGTACAAAAGCCACCTTTTATGAGCTGCTAGGCGGCGAAAATGGGGGTACAGAAAAACTTCGCCAGTTGGTGGAGTCCTTCTACGACATCATGAATACCGATTCAAAAGCCGCGCCAATCCGTGCTTTGCATCCAGCCGATTTAACCTCTTCGCGCGAAAAGCTATTCATGTTTCTAATGGGTTGGACTGGCGGCCCGCAGCTATATATTGAGCGTTATGGTCACCCCAGGTTGCGCCAGCGGCACATGCCATTTAGTATTGGCGAATCAGAGCGCGATCAATGGATGTACTGCATGATCAGCGCGATGAACTTACTAAAGCTTGACGAAAAGCTGATGCAAAAACTGGCCGAGCAATTGTATGCTGTTGCCGATTTTATGCGAAATTAAGCATAATCATTAATTTATAAGGATAGGTTAATAAACTAGTTAATAAAGTGATGCATGCTGGTATAGTTTACTTAACAAAAATATTAAAAGCTTTAAAACAGGGGGTATTGCTTGGCTTTAAGCAGATTCTTATGTGTTTTAAAATGGCAAGTGTTGGCTGCATGCGCCTTGCTATTTTTGCAAAGTGCCTGTTTCGCTGGCGATATGCTTACACCCGCAGAACGCGCTTGGCTGCAAGCGCATCCCGACATTCGCGTCGCCATATCACCCGATTACCCACCCATTAGTTTTTTAGGTGCGAATGGCCAGCCAACAGGGCTAGAGCATGATTACTTAGCGCTAATAGAAAGCCGCATTGGCTATCAATTTAAGCGCGTGATTCCCACTTTAGCGCAGCGCGCAGCCGATAATCCAGAAGATAAGCAAGTGGATATCGTGCCGACATTTGCATCTACTGCGGCGCGAGTACAAAGCTGGACTTTCAGCAAGCCTTATTTAGATTTCCCCGTCTATTTAATTACCCAAGATAATGCACCCATTAAATTCTCGCTTGAAAATAGCCAACAACAGGCAGTTTCTGTGGTGGGGCATTATGCCGTTTACGAATATATGAAAGAAAAGTATCCTGCGGTCAAGTTAGACAAAGTCGATGACACCTGCATTGGCTTGCAACACGTGGCATTTGGCCAAAGTGCAGGTTTATTGGCCGATTTACCCGTAGCGAATTGGTGCGCAAAAAAATATAACCTTAAAAACTTAACAATTGCGCATGCTATTGGCTTTCATTATGAATTAAGCGTAGCTTCACGCAAAGATTGGCCGCAACTGTCGAGTATTTTAGAAAAAGGTTTGGCTAGCATTACGCAAGTAGAGCGCGATGAAATTTATCTGCGCTGGAATAAAAGTGTGTTAGAAAAAAGCGCCTATGAAAAATATGCAAGCTGGGTGTTTGCAAGCGTATTTGTGTTGTTAGGCTTGTTAATGTTTCGATTGTATCAGTGGGATAACAAGCTAAAAACTTCCCTCGATAATCGCTTAAAAATGACCCATTTTTCTGAAACGCAAGTGAGTCATTTAACGACTGTTACTAAAAAAGTCATGCGCACCAATGTGATGACATTTGCCGCCGTGGTGGTACTTATTTTTGGCACATTTGCTTATATTTATTATTATTATGATAGCAATCATAGCCTTGTGGTGCGCATGATTGAAGTGTTGCTGTTGTGTGCTTGTTTACTAGGCGGCTTTATGTTGGGCAGTATGCGCCGCCGGTACGAGGCAGATACTTACTATAATCAATTGCTTGGCCAATCGAGTAAGCGCGAGAAAGTCGAGCAACAATTAACGCAAATTGAACTGCGCCAAGCAAGGCAGCAGCAGGCTTTAATCGCGCTAACGCGCAGACAATTAAGTCCATGGCAAGATGCAGAGGATGTGTATAGAGAGATTGCGCAATTAGCCGCAGAGACGCTGGAAGCTGATAGGGCGAGCGTTTGGCTGTTTGATCAGAGCAAGCAACAGTTAGACTGCATGAGCTTGTATATCAAGTCTAAACAGCTGCATACCGTGGCAAAACCGCTACAAGCCAAAGCGCTGCCACAGTACTTTAAACATTTAATAACGTTACGTGTGGTTGCCGCAGATGATGCTTACACTCACCCAGCCACAGTAGAGTTTGCAATAGGTTATTTGCAAGAGAATAATATTGGTGCCTTGCTAGACGGCACCATATGGCTGAATAATCAAGTGGTTGGCGTGGTTTGTATTGAGCATACTGGCGGCGCACGCGAATGGGCTTTAGATGAACAAAATTTTGTCGGATCACTGACCGACTATTGCCGCTTGATAATCGAAACGTGCAGACGGCGCAGCGCTGAGCAAGCGCTGATGCAACTGAGCGCACGCCAAGAGGAAACGATAGCGGAAAGAACACAATTGTTGCGCGAAAGCGAAAGCCGCTATAGCTATGTGGTGCAAAATGCGCCCATTCCAATCTTAGTGATCGCTAATAATGGCAATATTGTGGATATCAACCCAGAGGCCTTGTTGGCTGGCAAGTATAAGCGTGAAGACATTATAGGCAAAAATTTTATTCAAACCGTGGTCGCTAAAGAGTCACGCAGAAAGGCGCTTTTTACGGCTGCACAAACATTAAAAGGTAAAAAATTTCGTGATATTGAGTTGGTTTTACAAGCCACAGATGGTGAAAAAGTAGAGTTTTTATGCTCTGTTGGCCTTATTCATCGCTCTGAAGAAGATGGCACAGAGAAAATGGTGGCCATTGCACAAAATATTTCGCAGCAAAAAGCCCTGCAAAGCACCTTAATTCAAGCGCGCGTGGCAGCCGAATCGGCCGACCGCATTAAATCGATGTTTGTGGCATCTATGTCGCACGAGCTACGCACGCCGTTAAACTCGATCATTGGCTTTTTGGGCGTGGTGTTGCAAGGCATGTCGGGCGAGCTGAATGTGAAGCAAAAAGATCAATTAGGTCGCGCCTATCATTCTGCCAAACATTTGCTATCGCTCATTTCGGATGTGATTGATATTTCGAAAATTGAAGCAGGATTTTTACAGACACATGTAGAAAAAGTGTATCTAAAACAATTGTTTACAGAGGTTGAGTACGCTGTTATGCATCTTGCAGAAGAAAAACATTTGGCGCTAGATATCGATTGTGCAGATCACTTGCAATTAGAAACCGACCGTAAACGGCTTTACCAAGTGGTGCTAAATGTGGTGAGTAATGCCTTGAAATATACCGAGCAAGGCGCGGTAAATGTGACGGCTAAAGTAAAAGGTAAAGCGCTGATTATTGCAGTAGAGGATACGGGTATTGGTATTGCGGAAGCCGATTTAAGCGACTTATTTAAACCGTTTGAGCGCATTGAGTCAAAGTTGAAGGTAAAAACACTAGGTACTGGCCTAGGCCTATATTTAACCCGAAAAATCTTAACGCAATTATTAGGCGGCACGATAGAGGTGAAAAGTAGCCCAGGTTTAGGCAGCACATTTACCATTAAAGTGCCATTAATAGCGCCAGCGGTGCTACAAAATAGTGGCTCGATTTTAGAAGCGCCGCAACTGCAGCTAACCACTAAAAAACAGTCCTACAAAAATCCATCGAAAGCACTTTTAGAATGACTACGGCCTTGATGACAACGGCTTTAATTATTGAAGATAACGAGAATAATTTAGAGCTGATTCGCTTTATTTTAGAGCAAGCGGGCTATAAAACGCGCTTTGCCATGACGGGTTTAGAAGGCGTACAGCAGGTATTGAGTATTCCGCCCGATTTTGTTATTTTAGATATACAATTACCAGATATTAATGGTTTAGAGGTGCTCAAACGTATCCGTGCCAACAAAATTGGCAAAGATATTCCAATTGTAGCCATGACGTCTTATGCCATGTCAGGAGACCGTGAAAAGTTGTTAGCCGCTGGCTGTACTGGTTATATCGAAAAACCAATAGACCCGATGCTGGTGATTGGGCAAATAGAGCAGGCCATTAGTAGAAGATAATAATAAAGTGAGGGATAAAAAGTGAAAATCTTAGTCGCTGAAGATGACGAAAACTCCAGACAACTACTCGAAACGGTGCTGGCGAGCGAAGGCTATGAGGTCGTCAGTTTTGAAAATGGTTTAAAAGCATTTGCCCATTTGCAAACAGAAGTGGTTGACCTCATCGTATCAGATATCTTAATGCCAGAAATGGATGGCTACGGGCTTTGTAGGGCAGTCAAGCAAAATCACTATTTGCAAAATGTGCCGTTTATTTTTTATACCGCTACCTATACTTCATCGCAAGATGAACGCTTTGCACTATCTTTAGGGGCAACCAAGTTTCTGATAAAACCGATGGTGATGACGGATTTATTAAAGGTTATCGCGAACGTATTGAGCTCAGAACATAAATCAGGCGCACCAAAAAACCGCGGTTTGTATCGTGGTAGTCCGCTAAAGCTGGACAAGCAGCATGCCGATCGCGTGCGCTCTAAATTAGACGAAAAACTCATCGAGCTGAATGAAGAAAAACTAAAATTGATGGAAAGCGAAGCGCGCTTTCGTGACTTTGCTGAAGCCTCCGCTGATTGGTTTTGGGAATCGGACGATCAGCTAAAAATTAATGCGCTGACTGGCGGCCCAGCAGGTTTAAACTTTTACAGCCTGACTGATTTGGCAGAAGCCTGCCATAGTCATACCTCTAACCAAATGCTTAAAACCTTGCAAGCCCATCAGCATTTTTCTGATTTTGTGGTGCATTTTTCAGATGAAAAAGGTAAGTTGGTCTATTTGCGCGTTTCTGGTAAGCCCGTGTTCGGCAGTGGCGGTAATTTTACGGGTTATCGCGGCGTAGGGCGCGATGTGAGCGAGGTGATGACGCTCAATCGCCGTGTCGAGTTTTTAGCATCGCATGATGAATTAACGGGTTTGCCAAACCGCAGTCTATTTAGGCAGCGTTTAGAACACGCCATTGCCAAGGCAGAGCGTACAGGTGCGCAAGTATTGTTACTGTTTTTTGATCTAGATCATTTTAAGCTGGTAAACGATACACTGGGGCACGAGGCGGGCGATCAATTGCTTATTATGGCAACTAAACGTATTACAGAAAAAGCGCGTGCGACAGATTCTTTGTGCAGGCTTGGCGGTGATGAATTTGTCATGGTGATGGAAGGCGCATCCCCGCAAGACGGGCATCGCTTAGTGCGCGATATTATAACGGCCTTCTCAACCCCGTTCGAAATTCACAAACAACGCGTATATTGCACCACCAGTATCGGTGTGAGTGTTTACCCTGACGACACGACAGACCCGCAAACACTGGTGGTGTATGCCGATTTAGCCATGTATCGTGCCAAACAAAATGGTCGCAATGATTTTGAGTTTTATACCAGCAATTTGAATTTTATCGCGCACCAATGGCTAGACATGGAAAATGGTATTCGCCATGCGTTTAAAGAGAATCAATTTTTTATAGTGTTTCAGCCACAGATAGAAAATGATAAAAATCAACTAGTTGGCATGGAAGTGCTGCTGCGTTGGCGCCACCCAGAGCGCGGCTTAATCCCACCACTCGAGTTTATTAAGATTGCTGAACAATCCTCACTTATTAACCAAATTGGCGATTATGTATTTGATGCAACTTGCATGCAAATGCGCGATTGGATTGATAAAGGCTATGTGGTGCCACGCGTTTCGGTGAATATTTCTGCGCGACATTTGCGATCGGATAACCTCGTTAAAATGTTAAGCGCCACAGTAATCAAGTACGGCATATCACCACAATTGTTATGCATTGAAATCACCGAACATGCCTTGTTAGAAGAAGGTGATACCGTTAAGAAAAATATGCGGCTGATTAAAGAGGCGGGATTTAGTATCTCGCTAGATGACTTTGGCATGGGTCACTCTTCGTTGCTTTACCTGAAACGGTGGGCGGTAGATGAGGTAAAAATTGACCGCACCTTTGTCGATGGCCTCGTCAATAATGCTGATGATAGAGTGATTGTAAAAGCAATTGTCGCGTTGGGCGATGCTTTAGGCTTGCAGCTGGTGGGCGAGGGTGTAGAAAACCAATTGCAGGCGGATATTTTAGCGGCCAGCGGCTGCAAAAATATGCAAGGATATTTTTATTCGCCGCCAATTGAGGCTAAAGAGATGGAAACTTGGCTATCTAAGCAAAGTTAACTAAGCAAGCAGCTTAGCAAGCTAGCCAAGTTAACTAGTTTAAAGTTAACTAGTTCAAACATTATTTATTTGGCCTTAATCCGCCCAGCAAGGCTGCAACTGGCAGTTTACGATTAAGACTCGACATGGTTTTTGCACTATCTGCGCCAATCTTCGTTGGCTCGTAAGGCTTATCAAACCAAGGGTCTGCAGCGGGATTACGCGTATGTTGGCGCGGCTTTGCAGGGTGCTTTGCGCGATTAGTGTCTATTGAATCGCGATGGTTTTTTGTACTGGCTTCGCGCACAGAATGATGTGCAGATTTGCGCGGCACTGTTACTTCTGCCTTTGTTTTAATCAGTGTTTTTTTAATCAGCTTTTCAATGTTAGCTAGATATTCTTCTTCTTCTGCGCTGACAAATGAAATCGCTACACCGCTAGCACCAGCGCGGCCTGTACGGCCAATGCGGTGCACATAAT
>JANOWA010000036.1:0-3848 GCA_031417675.1 Methylotenera sp. | reverse complement strand
TCGCCTACAGGGGTAGAAGTGCCGTGCGTATTGATATAATCCACATGATCAATGCCCTGCAAGGCAAGCTGCATGCACCTCGCCGCCCCTTCACCGCTTGGCGCGACCATATCATAACCATCAGATGTTGCGCCGTAACCAACCACTTCAGCGTAAATTTTTGCGCCGCGCGCTTTGGCGTGTTCGTATTCCTCTAGCACCACTATACCGCCGCCGCCCGAGATAACAAATCCATCACGATTAGCGTCATAAGTACGCGAAGCCTTTTCTGGCGTTTCATTATATTTGCTGCTTAGTGCGCCCATTGCGTCAAACAAAAAGCTCATCGTCCAATGCTCTTCCTCGCCACCGCCTGCAAATACGATGTCTTGTTTGCCCAGTTGAATCTGCTCTGTACCCGCGCCAATACAGTGCGCGCTGGTGCTGCAAGCCGAGCTAATACCGTAATTAACACCTTTAATTTTCGCGCCTGTGGCCAAGCACGCCGCTATGCCGCTGCTCATGGTTTTAGTGACCATATACGGCCCCACGCGGCGAATGCCTTTTTCAGCTAATGTGTCGGTTGCTTCTAACATACTCTCGGTGGATGTGCCACCCGCGCCTACAATCAAGCCTGTGCGGATATTTGAGACTTGGTCTTCTGCCAGTTTTGCGTCCGCAATCGCCTCTTGCATGGCTAACCAAGCGTAAGCGTGGCCTTTGGCCATAAAGCGTAATAATTTACGATCAATTAACGCTTCGATATTTAGATTTTTAATGCTGCCCGCCACATGCGAGCGCAAGCCGCGCTCTGCATACTCTGGCTGGAAGCTAATACCAGAGCGGCCTGCGTACAAGCTGTCTTTGACTTCATTTTTATTGTTACCTAGGCTAGAGACTATGCCTAAACCCGTAATCACTACACGACGCATTTTTCGTGTCCTCCAACTTTATATTTTTTTATTAAAAATTATCAGTGCGCGTAAATAAACCTACACGCAAATCATTGGCCACGTAAATATCGCGACCATCTAAACTCATGGTGGCATCAGCCACGCCCATTACCAATTTACGCATAATAACGCGTTTTAAATCAATGGTATAGGTAGCCATTTTAGCCGTTGGTAGCACTTGGCCAGTAAACTTTACTTCGCCTGCACCCAATGCCCGACCGCGCCCTAAACCGCCCGCCCAACCTAAGTAAAAACCGACCAATTGCCACATCGCATCTAGCCCCAAACAGCCTGGCATCACAGGGTCGCCCGTAAAGTGGCAGCCAAAAAACCATAAATCTGGGGTAATATCTAGCTCGGCAATCATCTGCCCATTGCCATATTTGCCGCCATCTTCGGTGATTTTCACTATGCGATCGAACATCAGCATAGGCGGCAATGGCAATTGCGCATTGCCCTCGCCAAACATCTCGCCACGGCCGCATGTTAATAACTCTTCTTTGGTAAAGCTGCTTTGTTTTGTCATTTGTTGATGTTGTAATAATTGAATGTTGCTATTTTCGCTGGAAAATACATTTAGCGAAAGCACTATCTTTTATCTAATCAATAAAAAAAGCCGCTTAGCTAACTAAGCGGCTGTGTATTAAAACAAATAATCTGTTTTTCTAGTAAAAAATAGCTTAGCGAACAACCAAGCCCGTATCACCAACTGGCAAGCCAGTTAAGGTGTTTGTTTTAGCTAAAACACCATTTTTATCAATACTGTAAACACCTACGCTATGGCTTGCTTGGCTAAGCACATACAAAACCTTACCATCGTTAGACATCGCCATATCAGTAGCACCGCCTTCCGAAGCCGCAACCGCTTGTAATAAAGTCAACGTACCATCCGATTTAACGCTAAATGATGAAACGGTACCAGAGGCAGTATTGGTCGTATAAGCAATACGTCCGTTTGGTGTGGTCACTATCCAACAAGCAGCGGCCTGTCCAGTTGCTGCAGCGGTATTAACCAATTGTAAACTACCATCTTCTTTTATTTGATATGCCGAGACACTGGACGCACCTGCCGCGCCACCATGCGCTTCTGACACAATTAAGCGATTACGTTTATTGATATAAAAGCCAAATGGCGTTTGACCTGCAGAATTAAAACTAACGCCGTTAGCTGGTGTATTACCTTCGTCGTCTATCACAAAAGTCGTGATTTTATTGGTGGCTTTTTCTGTCACCACTAAAGTTTCACCTTCTTTATCAAAACTGATTTGCGCCGGTCCAGTTCTGCTGCTGCTTAGGCTTTTGTGGGACAAAGGTAGTGGCTCTAATTTACCTAGTTTACGATCAAATTTATAGCCAAAAATACTATCGTCACCCGCATTAACGACAAAAACACGGTTATGGTCAACCGTCACGCTGACGGGGGTTAAGCCTTGGTCAAATGCGCGATCGAGCAAAGTTAATTCGCCACCGCTTTTTATGGAAAATACCGATACTTCATTAGAGCCTGGGTTAACTGCAAACAAATAGTTACCATCTTGACTAATTTCTAAGGCGCCTTGATTGCCAAGGCCACCGCCAGTACCTTTGCCGCCTGTTGCAAAACGCCCTGTTGGCGTCATCGCGCCAGTGGCACTGCGTTGAAACGCGAACACTTCATTATTATCTACGTTATTTGATAAGGTATAAACGGTATCAATCACCTCACTTTTTGGTTTAAGCGCATTGTTAGCTGCTATTGAAAGTACGGGTATCGCCAGTGCCAAACAAACCGATATGGCGGATAATTTGAACTTTGTAATCATTGTAATATCTCCTCATTAAATACTCTCCCATAAAGCGTCTATGCACCTTAAAAACTTAGTCGCGTTCACATGAGATTCATTACAAAGTGTTTTGTGATATCTTTAATATGAGTTTAGCTAATTTATTAAAATCGACTAATCTACCTATCTTGTTATAAAAATTAAATCATTTAAGGTCACTCTCCATTGAAAATATTTTTTACAAAAGCTGTAAATTTTAGATTATTTAAAATAACAGTATACAAACCTGTATACACTTTTAAAAATTTCAGTTATATTGTAGTTAAATAGTATTTATAAACCATTTAAACTCACACTTTAATTATTAGGAAACATTCAATGAGCGACCATCTGCTGGCCGACTGGCGCAATCATGCGCTAACGTTAGAAACCGAAGTAAATAAGGTGGTGGTTGGCCAAGCTGAACCAGTGCGCTTAATTACTACCGCAATCTTTGCGCGTGGTCATGTGTTGCTTGAAGGCGATGTGGGCGTGGGTAAAACTACTCTGCTACGCGCTTTTACGCGCGGCATTGGCGGCGGTTATCAGCGTATTGAAGGCACCATCGATTTAATGCCAAATGATTTGGTTTACCACACTTATTTGGGCGAAGACGGCAAACCGCACGTGAGCGCTGGTCCATTATTAATGAGCGGCGAGAATTTAAGCGTATTTTTCTTTAACGAGATTAACCGCGCGCGCCCACAAGTACACTCATTGTTACTGCGCGTGATGGCTGAGCGTACTTTGTCAGCTTTTAATAAAGAACATCAATTTCCGCACATGATCGTGTTTGCCGACCGCAACCAAGTAGAGCGCGAAGAAACGTTTGAAATCCCCTCTGCTGCGCGCAATCGCTTTATGATGGAAATCCCGATTATTGTGCCGAATGATGATGCAATTATGTCGGGCTTAATGTTTGATACGCGCTTTCACAATGCCGACGCTTTAATTGATACCGTTAAACCCGATGTGTTGAAATTTGATGAGTTAAATGGTTTTTCAAGCGTGATTCAAAAACACGTTACCGCATCGCCAACGCTGGAAAAATATGCGCTTAATTTATGGAAAGCCACGCGCAAGCCAATGGACTTTGGCGTAAAAGTGACCAACG
>JANOWA010000035.1:0-2625 GCA_031417675.1 Methylotenera sp. | reverse complement strand
CGTGTTTTGGTCTGCCGCAAAACCGTGGTTTTGGCTGGTGATATAGACGCGTTTGGTGGCGACATCTTGCACGGGGTGGTTAGCACCGTGATGGCCAAATTTCATTTTCAAGGTTTTTGCGCCCGATGCTAGCGCCAATAGCTGATGCCCCAAGCAAATACCAAAAGTTGGAACACCCGCTTCTACGAGCGTTTTTATCGCGCTAACTGCGTAATCACAAGGCTCTGGGTCGCCCGGGCCGTTACTTAAAAAGATGCCGTCTGGCTTGTAACTTAAAGCTTGTTCTGCTGTGGCTTGCGCGGGCAACACAGTGACTTTACAGCCGCGCGAAACTAACATGCGTAAAATATTACGTTTTACGCCGTAATCAAATGCGACGACGTGATATTTTTGCGCTGGCGCGTCAACGTGCAATTTGGCTTCTGGCGCTTTTGTATAACCTTTGCCCAGCGCCCATTCGCCATCTGTAAATTCATACGCAGTCTTGCACGAAACTACTTTGGCTAAATCCATGCCTGCCAAGCCCGGAAAGCTTTTTGCAAGCGCCAAAGCCTTACTCTCGCTTATGTCACCCGCCATAATACAGCCCGCTTGAGCGCCTTTTTCGCGCAAAATACGAGTGAGCTTGCGTGTGTCAATATCGGCAATCGCGACGATATTATTCACTGCCAAGTAGTCAGATAAAGTTTGATTGCTGCGGAAGCTTGACTCTAAAAGCGGTAAATCACGAATAATCAAGCCCGCTGCAAAAACCTTGACCGATTCCACATCCTCAACATTGGTGCCCGTGTTGCCAATGTGCGGGTAAGTCAGCGTGACGATTTGTTCGGCGTAAGAAGGGTCGGTGAGGATTTCTTGATAACCCGTCATCGAAGTATTAAATACCACCTCGCCAACGGTATTACCTGATGCGCCAATTGCGATGCCATGAAAAACAGTTCCATCTGCTAATACTAACACTGCTGGAATTGTTGTTGACACCTTAAAGCTCCTCATCATTTTTGACTATTTTGTTGCGACGCGCATCTCAATATAAGCCTATGTGCAAACAAATAGTAGATACGCAAAACGGGAAAAGTTTTTGAACTCTTCCCGTTTCAGAATTGACGAATTATAGCGGAAACTGCCGCGCACTTCAAGCCCTAGCGATCGCGCTTTATGTTAATTGCAATACGTTAAAAATATTGAATTAGCTGAAGCAGCCCCTGCTAACCCTCTGTTTCAGATAGATTATCTCGATAAAGCGCATAACAATTACGGCCTTGGCGCTTAGCTGCGTACATCGCATTATCGGCATGCCGAATCAAGTTTTTTTCGTTCGTATCATGCTCTGGGTACAGCGCAACGCCCACGCTCACACCAATATTCAGGCTTTTACCAGTGACCTGAAACGGCTCGGTGAGTACTTTCACCACTTTTTCAGCCATGGTAATCGCTTGCAATTCACTGGTTAAATTAGATAATAAAATCACGAACTCATCACCACCAATTCTTGCTACCGTATCCTCAGCGCGTAGCAAGCCTTTTAAACGCGTTGCCACTAACTTTAACAATTGATCGCCAACTGGGTGACCATGTGTGTCGTTTACAATTTTAAAATAATCTAAATCTAAAAATAAAACCGCCACAATTTGCCGTGTGCGTGCCGCACTTTTAATCGCTTGCGCCATTCTATCTTCCAGCAAACGGCGGTTTGGCAGACCCGTCAGCTCATCATTGTTAGCAATTTCTGTTAATTCGGTCGTCGTATTAAATAGCGCCGCGTACAATTGTTCGCGCTCTTTATTTTTACCCACAAACCACAACAAAATACCACAAAAAATCAAGGTAAATATAATCGGCACTAGGGCTTTTTTATAGATGCGAGACTGCCAGCCAGTAGCCGCCACATCAATATTTAGCATGACAAAGTGATTGCCTTTTAGGGTGATTTTTACAGGCACGCGCGCACTCACCCAAGTGCCCCAATGGTCTGTTACGGGTCCTTCTACCAAAGGTTTTTGATGCAACATCGCTTGTTTAAGCGGCGCTGTCGCTTCTACAAATACTTCGGCTAATGTCGAAATCTCTGATGCTGGCTGCGGGCTGGCATCGAGTAAAAACTTTACATCTGATTTCTCAATGTACAACAAATAGATAAAGTGGCAATCGCGATTAGCCTTACACGCATCGTTTAATTGCACACTCATACCGTTAAGATCACTTTGCGTGATATTGGCAGGATTGGTATTGAGCACGTTTTCGAAAGGCCGCCAATCTATTGAGCGTTCGATTGTATTGGCATAAGTAATTAAACCATCACGCATCTCGGCATCTTCCGAGTGCATCACGTAAAATGTGAGCAGCGAGCCAATTAACAAGGTTAGCGCCAGCAGCAGCCAATGCCAAACTTTGGCTTGTGCTTGCGCATTGCGTAAAGTGATTGACTTAAAGAATTGCTTCATAAGATGGCAATACTTTCAAAACTGCTTGCTGGCAAGTGTGTTTTAAACAAATTTTATTGCGATGAATCACTTTAAATTAAGTACATCGCGCATATCAAACAAACCTGATTTTTTGCTGGCCAAAAACTTAGCAGCACGCAACGCACCCAGCGCAAATGTGGCGCGGCTACTAGCTTTGTGC
>JANOWA010000034.1:0-6073 GCA_031417675.1 Methylotenera sp. | reverse complement strand
AACGCGGGTGATTTATATAAATTTGAAATTCGTAATCGCAACACTGGCGCGATTTTCACTAAAATCGACCCCTACGCGCGCGAGTTCGAGCTACGCCCTGGCACGGCTTCAAAAGTCACCAGCGCAAAAAAATACACCTGGAATGATAGCGCGTGGCTTAAAAATCGCGCTGAACTAGATTGGCTGCACGCGCCATTTAACTGCTACGAGGTGCATTTAGGCAGCTGGCAACGCAAAGATGGCAACGTGCTTTTAAATTATCGTGAACTAGCCGAAAAGCTGGTGCCTTATGTGCGCGATATGGGTTATACGCATATTGAATTGTTGCCAATTACCGAGCATCCGCTCACTGAATCGTGGGGCTATCAAACCACGGGCTATTTTGGCGTCACTAATCGCCATGGCACACCAGATGATTTGCGTTTTTTGATTGACGCCTGCCACCAAGCCAATATCGGCGTCATTTTGGATTGGGTGCCTGGGCATTTTCCTAAAGATGATTGGGCGCTAGCGCGCTATGATGGCAGCGCACTTTACGAGCACGAAGACCCGCGCTTGGGTGAGCATCAAGACTGGGGCACGTTGATATTTAACTATGGCCGCAATGAAGTACGCAACTTTTTAGTCTCGAACGCTTATTTTTGGTTGGAAGAATTTCATATTGACGGCTTGCGCGTCGATGCCGTGGCTTCGATGCTTTATTTAGATTACTCGCGCAAAGCAGGTGAATGGTTGCCCAATAAATTTGGCGGTCGTGAGAATTTAGAAGTCATTGATTTTATTAAACAACTTAATACAATAGTTCACCAAGATTTCCCTGGCGCGCTTACCATTGCAGAGGAATCAACCGCATGGCCTGGCGTATCGCGCCCCGTGTATTTAGGTGGCTTAGGCTTCAGTATGAAGTGGAATATGGGCTGGATGAACGATAACTTGGCGTATATCGAAAATGATCCTGTGCATCGCAAATATCATCACGATAAGCTCACTTTTGGCCAGCTGTATGCCTACAGCGAAAACTTCGTACTGCCGTTTTCACACGATGAAGTAGTGCACGGCAAAGGCTCACTCATTGGCAAAATGCCAGGCGATGGCTGGCAAAAATTCGCTAACTTGCGACTTTTGCTGACGCTACAAATGACCAGCCCTGGCAAAAAGCTCAACTTTATGGGTAACGAAATCGCGCAAGGCCGCGAATGGAATGTAAACGCAAGTTTGGATTGGCATTTACTGGGCAGCAGCCTGCATCAAGGCATACAGCGCGTTTCAAGCGATTTAAATCATCATTATCGCAAACTAAAATGTCTGTATGAACTGGATTTTGAGCCACGTGGTTTCGATTGGATTGATTGCCACGACTCTGACCAATCGATTATTAGTTTTATTCGGCGCGCTCGCGATGATAGTTTTGCTATAATAGTGTTGAATTTTACGCCTGTGTTGCGGCATAATTATCGCATTGGCGTACCAACTGGCGGTCAATATAAAGAAGTGTTTAATAGCGATGCAGCAGTGTATGGCGGTAGCAACCAAGGTAACGGTGCTGGCTTGCAAGCAGAAGCACGTAAATGGATGAACCAAGCACAGTCGCTACTTATTACGTTGCCGCCATTAGCTGGTTTAATCATAACACTGGCTTAAATAAAGCTCGTTTAATGTTGGCTAGCATAATGCCAAGCCGACTTTTTTAATGAATAACATTCAACAATAATAATTACTTGTTTTAAATAATAAATGACAACTCTGACGCAATTCCCTACTTGGCAAAAACTTTGTACGCACCAAAAATCGGTCGTGCCGCTGCACATGCGCGATTTGTTCGTCGCCGATCCAAAACGCTTTGAAAAATTCAGCCTAAAGTTTGACGATTTATTGTTCGATTACTCCAAACATCGTATTACCGATGAAACGCTGCCTTTGCTATTGCAAATGGCACGCGAAGCCAAAATAGAAGAATGGCGCGATAGCATGTTTGCGGGTGAAAAAATCAATATCACCGAGAATCGTGCTGTGCTGCACACCGCCCTACGCAACCGCGCCAATACGCCAGTTTTTGTTGATGGCAAAGATGTGATGCCCGACGTAAACGCAGTGCTGGCACAAATGCGCGCCTTTAGCGAGCAAGTACGCAATGGCACTTGGCTTGGCTTTACTGGCAAACGGATCACTGATATTGTCAATATTGGCATTGGTGGCTCTGATTTAGGTCCTGTCATGGTTTGCGATGCCCTCAAGCCCTATGCCAGCCCCGATTTAAACATTCACTTTGTGTCGAATATTGACGGCGCACATCTCATGCGTGCGCTTGAAAAATGCAAAGCGGAAACCACGCTATTTATCGTCGCATCTAAAACCTTTACCACGCAAGAAACCATGACCAATGCACTGTCTGCGCGTACTTGGTTTTTAGAAAGCGCCAAAGATAACGCGCATGTTGCTAAACACTTTGTGGCGCTATCAACCAATGCCAAGGCTGTAGCTGATTTTGGCATTGACACTAAAAATATGTTCCAATTTTGGGATTGGGTCGGTGGTCGCTATTCACTTTGGTCTGCCATCGGCTTATCGATTGCCTTGTACGTTGGTATGGATAATTTTGAAGCTTTGCTAGATGGTGCACATGAAATGGATAATCATTTTAAAACTGCGCCGCTAGAGCAAAATATGCCTGTGATTTTGGCCTTAATAGGCATCTGGTATAACAACTTTTTTCATGTCGATACGCATGCAATACTGCCTTATGACCAAGGAATGGCGCGCTTTCCCGCTTATCTGCAACAAGCCGATATGGAAAGTAATGGCAAATTTATCTGCCGTGATGGCAGCCGTGTGCAATACAAAACAGGCCCAGTGATTTGGGGCGAAGCTGGCACTAATGGCCAGCATGCGTTTTACCAACTCATTCACCAAGGCACGCAAATTGTGCCTGCCGACTTTTTAATGCCTGTGCACAGTCATTACGCGATTGGCAAGCATGGCTACGCGCACCACAAAATTTTGCTGGCTAACTTCTTTGCACAAACACAATCACTGATGTTGGGTAAAACTAAACCTGAAGCCCGTGCAGAGCTTGAAAAACAAGGCTTAAAGGGCGAAGCACTAGAAAACTTACTCCCGCACAAAGTGTTTGAGGGTAACCGCCCCACCACTTCTATTATGTTCGATACGCTTACGCCTAGCACGCTCGGCAAGCTGATTGCGCTATATGAGCACAAAATTTTCGTGCAAGGCATGATGTGGGATATCAACAGCTACGACCAATGGGGCGTGGAATACGGCAAGCAAATCGCACAACAAATCTTGCCGCAACTCACCAGTGACGAGGTTGTGAGTAATTACGATAGCTCGACCAATGGCTTGATTAATCACACAAAAGCGCTAAAGTAGATATTGTAGGGTGGTGCAAACGCAGTTTTCCCGCCATGTTTTTATGATTGTTTGGTGTGCAAATAAAACCGTTTTGCACATCCTACACTTGCTCGCAAGTCGCGCGAAAGCGACAAGTTTCAACATTAAACCAATTGGTGCGCAAAAAAATCAACTTGCACACCCTGCTTGCTTCACTCACTCAAAGAGAGCCACATGAATTTCTGCCTTGTAATTGCAGCTATCCTCACATTCGTTGTCGGTCTGGTACACTCTATCCTTGGCGAGAGGCTCATCTTTAGTCGATTGCGCCAGGGCGGCCTTGTACCGACAAATGGTTGGAGTTTACTCCAAGAAAGACACGTTCGAATACTTTGGGCTAGTTGGCATTTAGTTACCGTTTTCGGTTGGGTCATTGCCGCAGTTCTACTCTGGTTATCACTTCCATCTTCAAACCAAAGTTTGGCTCGGTTTATTGAGAACGTAGTTATCATCGCCATGCTTGCTGGTTCAGCTTTGGTGTTCTTCGGCACAAAAGCAAGACATCCAGGTTGGGTGGGACTTCTCGCTGTCGCAGCCTTCGTCTGGCTTGGTTTTATCAACTAACTGGTAAGGCTGTGGTGAATCAGTCCACGTAGGGCGGATTAGCTAAGCGTAATCCGCCGTAAGATAATCTAACTTTCGGCGCAATACGCTGCGCTATTGACGCCCTACTTCTATCTCAACTGCAACCCCTTCGTCATCGCATCAAGCCCAATCGATTTTGCCATACTCGCGCCAAAGCGTTTAGCAAAGCGGTCTACCACGGTTTCTTGCGTGGTGTAATCGATAATATCTTCTTGTTTAATCACTTCACGCGCCACGTAATCGGCGCTGCCTAGCGCATCGGCAAGGCCAAGTTTAATACTTTCATCACCACTCCAAAATAAGCCACTAAAGGTTTCTGACGTTTCTTTTAGGCGCGCGCCGCGGCCATTACGCACCACAGTTTTAAATTGCTCGTGCACTTCGTTAATTAAGGTTTGCGCGTAAGCTTTGTGTTTTTCGTTTACTGGCGAAAACGGGTCTAGCATGGCTTTATTTTCACCTGCGGTTAATAGACGACGCTCTACGCCGACTTTTTTCATGATTTCGGTAAAGCCGTAGCCATCCATCAAGACGCCGATTGAGCCAACAATACTACCTTTATCGACATAGATTTTATCGGTAGCAACCGCAATGTAATAACCGCCAGAAGCACAAATATCTTCCACCACGCCATACACAGGAATTTTAGGGTGCAAGGCTTTTTGGCGTTTAATTTCATCGTTAATAATGCCCGCTTGCACTGGGCTGCCGCCTGGCGTATTAAAGCGCAAAATAATGCCTTTGGTGCCAGTGCTGTCGTAAGCGTCGTGCAAGCTGCTGATGAATGAATCAGCGTTCACATCGCCGCCCGCCTCAATCACGCCATTCACCTCGATTAAAGCGGTATGTGGTGCAGCGCTATTTTTGCCGCCAAACCAGCCCAGCGCCATGATGAGCAGTAAGCCCAAATACGCGAAGGTGAGTAATTTAAAAAAGATGCTCCAACGGCGCGCCGTTTTCTGCTCTTGTAAGCCTGAAAGCGCGAGTTTTTCGATGGTTTGTTGTTGCCATGCGTTATCTTGTGGGTTAATTTCATTTGCCATTTCAGTTTTTCCTATGCGTGTAATTTAATTGCTGTTATTTAATTGCTGTTATTTACATGGCTTGTCTATTTGTGAAGCTTGTCTAAATGGATGGTGATTTGTTGATTTTGCTCGGTAACGGGTAGTGCACGCAGACTTTTTCCTTTGCACGGCCCCATCACGCAATAACCAGTATCGGGCGCATAATGCGCGCCGTGTGTAGCGCAAATGAGATAATCTTTACTCACGGTAAAAAATTCGCCTTGATTCCAATCTAACTCCACTGGCACATGCGCACATTGATTAACATAAGCATGTGCCTTGCCGTGATAGCGCACCACAAAGCCAGAAGCAAACTCACCCAGTTGCGGCAACGCAAAGCGTAGCCCGAGCGATTTCTCATGCAGTTCATGGCTATATAAAGTAATGGTATTGTTATACATCATAAAACCATTACAAGCTTAAAAGCCAAGCACTTAAGTCTTTAAATTGATTAAACATCGCAATGCTATTGTACCCTGATAATTTGTCACGCGATTGCGCACCAAACGTTACCGCCAGCGCTGGCACGCCTGCATTTTGCGCCATTTGCAAATCGTAACTGGTATCGCCAATCATCAACGTGCGTTCTGGCGTAGTCACCAATTCATCCATTAGCTCGTCCAACATTTGTGGATGCGGTTTTGAGAAACACTCATCTACTGTTCTTGTGGCGTGAAAATAATTGCCTAAACCGCAATGTTCTAGCGCCAAATTAAGCCCGCGCCTACCCTTACCCGTAGCCACCGCCAGTTTAAAACCACGTTTGTTCAAGGTTTTAATGGTATCTGCCGCGCCAGCAAATAGTGGGATTTCACTCTCGCCAGCATAATAATTAGCCGTATATTGCCTTGCTAATGCTTGCGCTTTTTCTGCTGGTATATCGCCAAATAGCGCATGAATACTCTCTTTTAACCCAAGGCCAATAATATTGCTCGCCGCTTGCGGGTCTAGCGTAGGCAGGCCGACTTGCGCCGCGGCACTCACAATCGCTTGCGTAATCATGCCCGTCGAATCGG